>CAZTBE010000030.1:0-12577 GCA_964611745.1 uncultured Methanosarcinales archaeon
AGGAAAAAAGATACACTATGTACTCCACCAGCATAAGCCTGGTATAGTATCTCTGAAATACCTACTGTTATTCCATCAGACATTTTGTCTGTTTCTCCATCAAGCATATCCCTTGTTCCTTCCCCATTTATTGTAAGTTTGGTGCTATCTGCATCTACGAAATCAAGTGTAACCTCATAAGGAGTTCCGCCAATGTCATATGTTTTTGTAGCGCCTTCTAGTAATGTGTCTTTTACTGCTCCTCCCATTAAGACTAACTTTATATTGTTACCTGTTGCAGAGGTTCTTCTTGCCTGTACAACTGTATAAGATTTCCCAAACATATTCAATTCAGTATCTTCTATGTCTGTTAAGTACAATCCTGTTGTTGTTGCAGCTCCTGCACTATCATCAACATCTGATTCAAGGGCAGTTGTAAACTCTAACAAATATCTTCCAATTTCCTCACCTGATTTAAAATACAAGAAATCAGCCGTAACATCTTGGTCATCTTCTATATATTGCACAAATCCTGTATTTAATCCAGTTTCTGCTGCTGGTCCTAATAAATACAAATATTGATTATATGGGGCATCCCCTTTTGGACTTGAAACAGTGCCAGATGCCAAAGCATCTAATTCACTATCATCAATAAAGCTTGTAATATTTCTTATTGTTTCTACATTTGTTTCGCTCAATTCCAAAATTTTAGTTGATGTGCCAACTTTCCATGCATCTCCTTCTGCAGTAACTCCTCCTGCTGCTGAAACACTAACTGGCTTTGTTGCAGCAAACTGTAGACTTACAGCTATATCTGAAACGCCTATAACATCTTCTGCTGCAGCAGTATCTCCTACGACTAGAACTCCTGTGAACTTACCATCTGATATATATTGGCTTGGATATTGTGCTAAATCGGCAGCCATAGCTCCCATAAAAGTAGCTCCAACCATAGATGCCCCTGTACCTAGAGCAACAATCCTCTTTATTACTTTTTTAAATCCCATTTGAACTAACACCTCCGAGTGTTATTTTTTTATTTTTATTGTTTATAGAGGAAACTCTTGTAGAACTAAGTTTCCTACCAACATGAATGCAACCAATCATATTTAAATGTTACGGTTCCGTCACCTCTTGGAATATATATATTTGATTATATAAATCATATAGTAAATTTTATGTTTATCTTATCCAATCATATGCAAATAATCCTATATAAATCCTCCTTTTTTAGTATATTCTGTGCTATACATTATTTTACCATGCGTTTTCTCCATAATCTATATATATTACTCTCTTTTATTATATCCAATGAACAAAAAAATCATTATTATTACTATCATTTTTCTTATAATTCTCAGCATAATGCAGTTTACTGTACCCAATATAACAGGCTTTGACGGCTATTACCATATAAAAACTGCAGACATAATAAAACAGGAGGGATTTATTAAAGAATTTCCCTGGGCAAATCATACTATACTATCAGACAATTATGCAGATATTCAAATATTGTTTAGGATCCTGCTTATGCCTTTTACATTTTTTGGCCTTACCTTAGGAGCCAAAATAGCCTCTATCTTATTCTCAACAATAGCATTTGTTATTTTTTATTGGTTTTTAACTGAAAACAAAATTAAATATGCATTTTTTTGGAGCTTGCTTTATTTGTTTACTTCTGCAAACTTAATGAACAGGTTTTTACTGCCGAGGCAGATGCCTTTAGTCATAGCATTGTTAATCCTGACAATTTATTTTTTGCAAAGAAAAAAATATTTGTTTTTAGGAATAACATCATTGATTTTTGTTCTGCTGCACAGCAGTTTTGTATTCCAATTATTGATAATAATTTTATTTTTTGTTTTAGAGAAAATATTTTCAAAAAAGTTTGAGTATAGAATTTTATTGTATCCATCTATAGGAGTAATTTTAGGCTTAGTGATAAATCCTTATTTTCCGAATAATATTTTTATGCTCTATACCCAAATATTCAAAGTAAATCTTATTGCAAACCTATTTAACTTCGAGTGGAAGCCATGGACTTTCTTCGAATTCGTAAAAAACAACATCTTGGTTTTGTTTTATATCTCCATCTCTATTTTAGTTTTGATCAAAAACAAAAAGATTACAAAAACACAAACATTTTATTTTTCATTGACATTATTTTTCTTTTTTTACACTCTAATATCAAGAAGAATGCAGGAGTATTTAATCCCATTTTCAATTTTATTAACAGCATTTTTATTAAATAATTACATTGAAAGATTTGACAGAAATAAATTTTTTAATAATTATCATGGAAATCGAAGATTTCCAGGACACCGAAAATCTACGATTTTCGCGTGTTTTAAAATAAGTGCCGTATTGATTTTAATTATTATTGCAGTTACAAATTTGATTTTATTGAGAGAAGATATCAAAAATAATGATTTTCTCTATAATTTTGATAACTGCGCAGAATGGATGAAAAACAATATTCCAAAAAACTCTTTAATTTTTACAAATGCTTATGCTTTTCCTTATTTGTTCTCAAAAAACTCTGATTTGATTTACACCCACGGAATAGACCTCACATATTCTTATCTTTACAACCCAAAAGAGTTTGAAAGGTACATGGAAATTTTACAGGGAACGTTAAAAGACGATACAGATTATATAATAAAAGACTACAATCCAGATTACGTGTTTTCAGGTAAAGTAAAGCAGGATGTTCAGTTGTTTAATTACATTACAGGGCACAAAGAAAACTACAAAGCTGTTTACGAGGATGAATGGTGCGCCGTATTAGAAGTTAAGTAAAGATTTTTTTATTATTTTTATTTTCATTGATCATTAGATAACATTAAATTATTTTTTAAATTTTTTATTTATTAATTTTTAAATATTGAATTGTTTTTATTAGTTTTCTTTTTTATTGAAATTTTTTTAAATTTTAATTATTGATTTTTTGTTTTTCATAGAAATGCTTTGCATTTCTAGGACACCGAAAATTGTAAAGCGATTTTCGCGTGTATTGGATTTTTTATTGTTGTTATTTTTCATTGAATTCATTTTATTGTTATTTCTCTTATTATAGTAAAGGACGCAAGTTTTTAGACATAAATATGTCCTTTACTTATTACGAACAGACAACTATTGTATAAATATTTTTGTCTGTAAGTATACATCAATAAATGAATTAAATTAATAAAAATACAGAAATAAGTACTAAATATGTACTAAACATGGATTAAACATGGACTAAATTATAAAGATTACAGAAAAAGGAGATTAACAAAATAATACAAAAATTTATATACATTAAATTAAATTTTAATCTAGATGCTTAGGGTTTATAAATTTCAAAAAGGAGGTGTAAAGTCCGGTTCTTTAAATGAGTTAGGCAGCTCCTCAATCTGCTGGGCTGACTGTGTAAACCCAACAAAAAGAGAATTAAAAGATATTTCTGAAAAAGCAAAAATTCCATTAAACGAGTTAGAAAATGTCCTGGATGAAGAAGAAAGGCCTAAGGTTTCTGATTTGGAAAATTATTCCCTGATTATTGTAAGGACGCCATTAATAGAACGTGGTGAAATATCAACAAGCCCTTTATCTGTTTTTATTTCAAAAAACAAAAACAACATAATCACAATTACGCTAAAGGAAGTGAATCCCGTCCAGAAAATAAAGCAGTTAGTTGCAGCAAAAAAAATTGACCTGAAGGATAAAGGTGTAAGTTTCTTTACTTACAGGCTTCTTGATGAGGTCTTAGATGCATATTTCTCAATTTTAGATAATTTAGAGGAAAAGATAGATAAAATAGAAGACAGTGTTGTTAAATCCCCTGATAAGCTAACTGTGCAGCATATTTTTTCAGTTAAAAAAACTCTCATATTCTTCCACCGCGCTCTTACCGCCAACAGAGAAGTGATAACAGCAATAGAAAAAGAATACGTTGCTAACATAGACAAAAAAAATATCAAAAGGTTTAGGGCATTGTACAATGATGTAACACAATTAATTGACACAGAAGGCACTTACCGTGATATTTTAACTGGAACACTGGACATTTATTTAAGCTCTGTTTCTAATAACTTAGGCCAGGTTATGAAAACTTTAACAGTAATCTCTGCTTTTGTTTTAATCCCTACATTGATTTCAGGAATTTATGGAATGAACTTCAGCACTGACTCTTCATACAACATGCCGGAATTGTATTGGCAGTACGGCTATTTTTTCGCTTTGGGATTGATGCTGATTTCTATGATTGTAGTTTACATCTTTTTCAGGAAGAAAGGGTGGATGTAACTTACTCTAAAACCTTGTAGAAAGCATACTCGCTTCATTCGTAGCTTTTTACTCCAAAACCTTGTAAAAAGCGTCAAATATTGGTGTATCAGTAGTCAATTGATGAAAATGAATTCCTAATTTATTGCACGTTTCTTCTATTTTTGCTGTATGGCTGTCAAGCATCTGCTGGTATTCAACCCTTAATCTTGGGCTTACATACGTCCTTAACCTGCTTTGTGTTTCGCTGTCTACTAACTTGAAATCGCCGCTATACTTTAAATTTTTTTCAATAGGATCCAAAAGTTGTATAACTTTTATTTCATGATCGCCTAATGTATACAAGGTTTCTGTAACCTCATCTATATCCACTAAAAAATCAGAAACCAGAACAAGCATTGACCTGCTTCCAATTACCTTTTTATATTGCACCATAGCATCCAATAATTTTGAAAGGCCCTGTGTTTTTGTGTTATTAAGATGAAAAACCATAGAAGCAAGCTGAGACATCCCCCTTCTCGACTGGAATACGTCTAAGCTTTCTGCAAATGTAGAAAACTGGAATTTTTCATTTTCTCTCATAGCCAGATAAGCAAATCCCACACCCAGCATAGCAGCATAATCAAACTTGCTTATTGGTTTTCCAAAACCCATTGACGCGCTTGCATCCATAATAATATGCGCAGTCAGGTTTCTTTCTTCCTCAAAAGTTTTTATATACAAATCATCTGTTCTTGCAAAGACTTTCCAGTCAATAAGCCTTATGTCTTCTCCAGGAGAATAAATCCTATGATCCTTAAAAGTCAGGCCGCGGCCTGCAGCTATGGATTTCCTTGGACCGATATAATTACTTGTTACACGTTTCTTAACAACAAGATGAAACCTATCCAATTGATTTAAGAAATCTGTGTTGATCATTTTATTTAATTATCTTTTTTTCTAATAAATATTTTAACCGAATATCTCGGCTATAGCATTTCCAGTAATTGATGGACCACCTTGAATTTGTTGAGAATTTTCATCTATAACCTCTTTTATGTTAGTTAACTCCTTTGCATTTTCTGCTTCTTCTGGTAGAACTACAGTTACGTCTTTATTAATATTAGAGATACTCATTTCAACAACTGAATTCATCTTAATTTCTCCAGCAGTCTTAATATCTTCTTTGCCCATATTCTCTGGTGTCATTACCATCTCCATATCCCCCTTTGATTTCTCAATTATAAATGTCTTTTTATTGACCCAGACAGTTGAAGAATAACTTTTAATCATATCTCCAAAATCCATATTTTGATTCAATAATTCAGATTGTTGTTGTTGTTTTAAAGTTAGTTCAACTATTTTTTTTAAATCTGGATTTATCTTGATTACATAATAAGAAGTTTTATCAATTGTTTCATCTTTCAAACGTTCAATACTCCCACTTTGTACTAATTCAATAATCTGACTAATTTGATCTTGCTGCGTCCAAATATCTTTGTCTAATTTCATTTTCATCCACATATTCCTAGTTTTTGTGTATAAATAATTATTTAATACATAGGTTTCTGTATCCATTTCTATTTTCATTCCAGAGACCTCTGATTTTACAGTCCCTTTCAGAACCATTTTTTTGTTTATTCTATCAATGTCGCCTTTTGAATTAATTTCAGATTTAATATTCATTTTTTGTTCTAGAATTTCTGTGACCATATTCATAGTCATTTTCATATCCATTGAATAGGAATCAAAATTTGAGTTTGCTTGAATTAATTTACTTTGAATTTCCTCAATTGTTAATTGATTTGAACAACCATAGGAAAGACTAATTAAAGATACTATCAAAGAAAACAAAAAAAATTTAAAATTCATTTTAATCATTTTTTATTTTACTTTATCCAGAATATGCTTAATAGCATCATCAGTTGTCATTCCTTTTCTCTCTGCCTCAAAATTCAATATAATCCTGTGCCTTAAGATAGGGTATGCCATCTCGTTAATGTCTTCACCACTTACATGATTCCTGCCCATGAGTAATGCACGCGCTTTTGACGCTAATAATATCCCAATAGATGCTCTTGGACTTGCACCATAGTGGATAACATCCTTATTTGTTCTTGTTGCTGTTATTATTTTTACAGCCCTGTTTTTAATGTCATTTGCAATTGGAACCTGTCTCGTCAAACTTTGCAGACTAAGAAGATGGTTTTTATTCAGCAAAGTCTTAAGATTAGGTTCCCTTAAAACAGAAGAATACCTATTTGTAATTTCCACTTCTTCTTCAAAAGAAGGATAGCCAACTTTTATCTTTAACAAAAAACGGTCTGCTTGAGCCTCAGGCAAAGGATAGGTCCCTTCTTGCTCGATTGGGTTCATAGTCGCTAAAACAAAGAAAGGCAAATCAAGCTTAAAAGTATTGGTTCCAACAGTTACCTGTTTCTCCTGCATTGCTTCCAATAAAGCGCTTTGTGTTTTAGGCGTTGCTCTGTTGATTTCATCCGCCAATAATATATTCGCAAAAATAGGCCCTGGCTGAAACTTAAAATTTCTTTTGCCTGCGGTTTCCTCTATGATATAAGTTCCTGTTATGTCAGAAGGCATTAAATCTGGTGTGCTCTGGATTCTGCTGAACTTAAGGTTCATCAGATCAGATAATGTTCTTACAGCCAATGTCTTTGCTAAACCAGGATAGCCTTCCAGCAGTGCGTTTGAATCGCACAAAATAGAAACCAAAATCTGCTCAACAACATCCTTTTGCCCAATGACAACCTTCTCAATTTCCTTAAAAACAGCATCAAAAATATGTTTGTAGTTCTTCATAAAATCACCTCTTTGATTTTATGAAGCTTAAAAATTTTTTTAAAAAATTTTTTTTGCTTCATATAGCCACCTCTTTTTTAATGGTATCACTTTAGTTGATACCGGAAATTTTTAATTTCCAAGTATTTAATATTTTTTGTTTTTTGATTGTTTTTTATTAATTTTAACTATTATTTTGTTTTTTGTTATTATTGTTTTATTATTCAATGTTTTAAATATTTATTTGTTATTGGAATTTATTTATTGTATTTCACTAAGATTATTTTTATTAATTTTAATTATTATTTTATTATTATTAATTTTTCTTTATTGGATTATTTTTAATGAATTTTTATTGTTTTTTGATTAATTATTATTATTTTATTGTAGATTTTTAATGAATTTTTTATTAATTTATCCTCCAGCTAATTTATTAAAATATTTTTTGACCAATTCCTGCTCCTCTTCCGGAATCTTTTCTTCAAAAGCAGATGACTGCTCAACATTAACTTCCCTGGGAAAAATTTCATCAAATTGCTTCTGCTCAACATCTCCTTCCTCACGTACATTAACCTCATAATTTACAGGCTTTATTTTTATATCGATTTCTTTGTTTCCTAAAACTGCAAGCTTGCTGTCTCCATAAATATCTTCGCTTTCATTAATTTCTCCCAGTAGAATATTGTCTCCTCTTTTACCTATTCTGAAATTATCAATCATCCCCGGAATATTAGTAAATAGATCATTTAAATCAACAACATAAAGGTTCAATGTTGTAGCAAGAACAATTGCGAAAGAAAGAAAAATTGTAGTAAATATCTTATAAGATATGCGCTTCGTCTGTATAAAAGAGCTCAATCCAACATGCTTTAGGTCTTGTACAACTTCTTCTTCCAGCTCATTAACAACAGGATTTTCCTTATTAACATTATCTGCAGCAGTCCTCAGTTTTTCCCTAAGAGGATCATATTTGCTCTCTACAATTTTCCTTTTGTCCCTTTTGGAATTCACATACAGTCTTGCCGCAAAATAAACCAGCGCAGGTATAAGCGCAAGTATTGGAAACAGGTTTACTAAGGACAATAAAAAATAAACAACCAGGAAAAATATAACTGTGTTTAAAATAGTCTCAAAAATAATAAAAAGGTTCAATGTCCTGTTGATTTCCTTGATTACTTTAATGAAGCTTTTCATTGTTTAATCATTAATCAAATTGTTTCTTTGCCTATTAATTTTGTTTTGAATAATTTTGTTTCGTCAATCGGTATTCCGGAATTATGCTTTTTTATTTCAGGCATTATTTAACAGGAGCCTGTATTTTCATCAGCATCGGCCTTAGCAGCTTCTACTTTTAGACAATCAATTTCATCCTTCAAATTACTTTTTTGCGATTTTAAAGAAGTTACCTCTCCCTGAGCAGAAGACAAGCTTGCCTGCGTCTGTGCCAGCAAATTTTTAGTTGCATCCAGTTGCGCACTTTTCTCTCCTAATTCGCTTTTTGTACTGCTTACTTCTGAGCGCAAATTTGTATTATCAGTCCTTAATCCTTCATTCTCATCACTTGCATCTTTATACTTCGCATCAAGCGCCTCCCTGTCTGTTTCTGCTTTTACTCTCAAACTGTATGTTTCATTCAGCTCCTGCCTCTTAGTACCTAATTCTTTTGTTACATCGCTTAGCTGCTCTAATTTTTCTTTATATTCCAATGAAACATCTTTGAAAGTAGTCTGGTAATAAACACTAAAGCCGCTAAACAAAATTATAGATGCGATTATCAAAATCAACAATCCAATATTCACATCTTTTTTCATAACTGCCATTTTAACCTCTCCATTAGTTTTTATTTATTTTTTCAACAATTATTTTTCATTATTATTTATTATTTCAATTATTATTATTTTTCAATTCTATTTTATTTAATGAATTTTTTTATTGAACTATTGTTTTATTATTAATCAGTTTTGCATCATTGATTTTCGTTATTTGTTTTTCATTGTTATTTTTTCATTGATTTAATTTCAATAATTATTATTTTTCAATTTTCAATATTATCTTTTCTCATTGTTTATTAATTGGATTGTTTTTTTAATTTTTTATTGATTTTTTGATTATTGAATCATTTCACCTGTAATTTTTATTTTCCCACAGCCTCCTTAAGCCAATCTCCCCTAAAAACAAAATTAACGCAACAACTAAAAAGGGCCACTTGAAGTCTGTTGTGTCTATCTTTATTCTTTTTGATTTTTCTTTTACAAACTCCAACAGCGCATCTATATCATCCTTATCAAAAACCTTGCCTTGTGTCTGTTCAACAAGTTCCAAAAACTCTTCATTTATCCCCAGATCCATAAATTCATTTTTATAGTTAACTGCAGCATCAGCACCTAAAAAGTTATAAAATCCGGTTCTTGATGGACTGAATTTTGCATTATAAAGATTAACATCAGACTTTACAAAATTAAGCTTTTCATGCTGGGGCAAATTATCTGAAACTACACTTACAAACATAGTCCCATCAAGTGTTGTATCCTTGATACTAACATCAAAATTCTTTTTTCTTGCTAGGTCTCCTATGACCCAGTTTATTGTTTTTGTTAAAATTTTAGAATTTTCCTTATTCAAAAACTCTCCTCCCCATTTGCTTCCATCATCAGTTGCCAGGCTGACAACTCTGCCAAGGCCAAACCTCCAAGCAACCATTATAGGGATATTTTTATTTGTTGTAATAAGCAGCCTTGCAGCGGGTTTCGGAATAATATAATTATAGCCGCTAACAACAACATCCAGGCTTTGATTAAATGTTATGAAATGGGTTGTATCCAATAAAACCAGCTTGTTTAGAAAATCTTGGTCTTCCTTGCTCTCTGGTTCTCCAAAAAGTATCTTTAATTTATTAGAAGAGTCTACAGGAAAATAAATGCCTTCTCCAAAATTAGCAACTGCTGCCAGAAACTCATCATTCCTTCTTTCTCCTACGCCGGCAACATAAACTTTAATCCCGCGGGCAGATGCCTGTCTTGCAGATTCTTTAGTATCAGACATCAGCTTATTGTAGGTTGTTTTTCCATCTGTGATAAGTATTATATTTTTGCCTCCGGAAACTTCTCTCAACATTTTATTTCCAGCATCTAAACCGAGATTAAAAAATGACTGGCCGTCAAAAATTAACCTGGAAACTTTATCTATCACTTCTTTTTTATGTTCGCTTAGTGGCTTTATATCAGCAACTTTATAGGGCAATGTATTAAATGCTATAACCCCCACATTGTTTTTTTTGTCCAGACTGCTTATTATACTGACAGCCTGAGCTTTTTCAACATTAACGTATCCTGCTGTTCCGTGTGAAATATCAATGACAATGACTATATATACATCACTTTTCTCTGATTCCTCTCCAGCTCCTACTTTAACGGGCATCAGAGTTTCAATTAAACTTCCCTTATAACTTCCTCTATCATAAGAACTCTGGCCACCAACAACAAACAAGCCGTTGCCGTCAGAAACATAGTTGCTCAATGAAGTTACATGCGGAAGAAATTTGTTAGCAGGCATATCATTTAAAATAACTGCTAAATAGCTGCTTAAGTCATTTGGTATAGAACTTACAGTTGTTAAGTCATAAATATTGCCTAATTCATCTACCAAAGGAGAGCTTTTCTCTGAAACAAATAAAACTTCTGGCCTTGGAACAACTTTTACAGTTTTGTAATATTTATTGTTCTGCTTAAAATAATCATCGCTTCCTACATTCAGAAGCTCAGCAGTAATTTTATGATAGCCTTCTGAAAGTTTTTTATTTAAGGTAAATGTATTACTTTTATCATCACTTTTTGCAATAACAATTTCATCATCAAACCTGACCTCTAATGTATATGGAACATTTTCTCCTACCTTATTCACATCAACAATAAAAACCTCTTCTGTGTCTCTTATAGCTTCACTTACTCCTAAAACCTCAATACCTACATCACTCTTTATTGGCTCCATATCAATAGTGCTTACTGTAGCATTTAATGAAGATGCTAACAGCATTATATCTCCCAATAACTTTCCGTCATTATTGTTTCCATCAGTTATAACCAAAACATTTTCATCTCTTTCTATATTATTTAAAATTCCATCTCCTATTGCACTTTTGTCTCCAGAAGCAATATGCCTTACTGATACAGGAATCTTGCCCTTTAATTCAGAAACCAGTTCTTTTTCAATACCTCCTTCAAACAAATTAAGGGATGTTGAATTATCAACCAAAATAGTAATTCTTGGATTTCCTTTTACAGTCCTTGTTTCCAGCAAAAAAGGGCTTGCAATTGCAATAAGAACTAATGCAAAAATTAATGATCTTATTATGAAAAAATACAGCCTTTGCTTCTCTTTCTCTCTTTCATAGTTTGCCTGTTCAGATTTATCAAAAAATTTTATGAAATTTTTCTTTATTACAAAATATAATAGGATTGTAAAAGGTATAATTATCAGAGCTACATAAGAGTATCTTAAACAAAACTTAGATACGCAGAATACACTGCTTAAATCCGGGAAGATAAATACCATTTTTTTCTTTAATTATTTTTTATTTTCATTCAATTATTATTTGTTTCAAAAACCCTAAGTTGATAAGTACTACTGCTAATAATGCATCTTTAAAAGAATTAACATCTTCTTTTAAAGTATAAACTCCTGGGTATGGACTTTTTTCTAGTAAACGCGAATCATAAATAACTACTATAGTATCACTAAATCGCTGAAGCCTTGATGAACTTTCTTGCCATGCATCGTTTAGATTATCATATGCCCAAATAAAATCTTGAGGTCTTAAACCATGCTCACGATAGACTACCCTATCCCACACCTTTCTAGGATCAGAGGCATGCCTATCATTACCATATTTAATTAAATTTCTTAAGCTTGACCCACTATAACCTTTAAGCCCCCTAAATAATAGATGTCCTTTGTTATGGTTATACCATGCCTTAAAGGTTAACCAATCACCTTTTAGTTTCCCTTGTTTTATAAGATATTTTAAATCTAATTCTTTTCTTTTCCAAAATAAAAATTTTCTAAATCCCAAATTTTCAGTAAATTTTTCTTTTGCTAAAGGGCCATATTCAAAAGGACTAGATGATAACTTATTTTGTTGATAAAATTCCTTATCTAAATATACTAACTTAAGTTTTTTAATGTGGTGAAATAGACTCATATTCTATCCTCCAATATTCTCTTAAATATCCCAAACTTAATATTTTTCTGCATCATTTTTTATTGAATTATTCATTGTTTATTTTTTAAAATTGAAATTTTTTAACTATTGTTTTGTTTTTTATTGTAATTATATATCCCCCCTTCTTTTTAAGTAAAATACTTCAAAGCACATAAGCAAAAAAACCACTATCAAAAGTAAAAGGCTCAAACTAAGGTTCCTTTCAACGCTCTGTTCTTTTAGGACTTCTGCACTCTCGGTTTTTTCTTTCAGGACACTCTCTTTTGTAACATCACTTTCCTTTTCATCCAGAAGATTGACTGCAAACTTCTTGTTATCAAATTCATATATCCCAAC
>CAZTBE010000031.1:0-12328 GCA_964611745.1 uncultured Methanosarcinales archaeon
CAGTGTATCTTTTCTTTTTCAGTATAACATGCTCACATTTTATTTTTTCAGCAACCTTTCCTGCCCATTTGTAGCTTTCCCAGTCAGGACCGACAATCAGGGGATTTTTGATATTTCTCCTTATATAATCTGCAATATAAGGATTAGCAGTTAATCTTTCAGCCTTAATAGAGAACAAATTAGAAAGTTTTTTCTCTCTGTGCAGGTGTGGATCAATAATAAGCACTTTATCGAAATACCTGCTCATAAGTCTGCCTACTATTTCAATACTTACACTCTCGCCAGGATTAAACATCTTGTCCTGCCTCAGATAAGGAAAATAAGGAGCAGCAAGAATGATTTTCTTAGCACCCAAACTTTTAGCAGTATCAGCAGCAAATATTACCTCCACAATCAAATCATTTATATTCCCATAAAACGACTGCACCAGCACAACATCTTTGCCTTTAACATTACTCATAAACCTTACTTTAATTTCACCATCAGGGAACTTCTTTACCTCTAATGCAGAATAAGAGCTTTTCAGCTTCTTAGCTACTTTCTGCGCCAAATGCACTCCTTTAGAACAACCAATCATTATCATAAACAAACCATTGATTATGTTGTATTTATATATTGCTATAATGCCTGAAGAGTTTAACAGCAATCTTTTTAAAACATAATCTTTTTCTTAGAACTAATGCCGCTGTAGCTCAGCCTGGTTAGAGCGCTAGAAACTACAATTTTAGCGATACTCATATATTTGAGTTATGAAGCTTTTTAGCTGATGATATACCTCAAACCGGGTTATCTAGAGGTCACGGGCTCGTATCCCGTCAGCGGCACTATTTTTATTTTAGAAATACTTTCCCTTTCATAAAAGTCTTATCCCTTGATTCTTGTATATGCTCTAAATAACCAAATAATTTGTCATTGTATCTTTTTGTGTTCTTTTTAGTGGGGTAATAAACCTCAGGAAATTCATGAAACACCTCAAAACTCTGCATCGAGCCTGTATTTTCCGTTGACCCACTATAATCATTAACTTCCATCCCAATAGGGCTAATAATATAATTTATTGTAAACAAGATTAAAGTTATTGCTAATAAAATTATAAATATTGTATTCAATCTTATATTTTTCATAATAGAAGGTAATGAAGCTTCTTTTATAAATGTTAACGCCAAGGCCCGGACTTTCATTGGCGAAGGCAATGAACCTTTCTCCAATTTGAACCGAGAAGTCCTTGCGGACACACGCTTTCGAGGCGAGCGCAATAGCCAGATTCTGCCACCTTGGCACAAGAATAAGCATTACTTGCTGTTTAAAAATCTTATCTTAAAGATGGCCTTCTTTTCCACAAAAATAATCCAATAGCAATTACAAAAATAAGAAAAATTACAATGCCAAAAATATTAGCATAACCCCAGTTAAGAAGCTGATCCTGAACAGAATAAAAATAATTCTTCGTTCTTAAGAAGTCCCATGTATTAAAAACAGATGTTCCTTGGTAAATAACCATGATTGACCCAAGTATAATGAATAAAACTCCTGAGATTAAATTAGTGGAGTGAATATCATAAGCTTTATTGCCAATAGAAATTTCAAATGTCTTACCTTTGATGAACTTGCTATCCGCAAGATTGAATTTATCATAGAAAATGGATAATATAAACAAAGGAAGAAAATTTCCAAGCGAGTAAAAGAACAGTAGCACTCCAGATTTTGCTGCACTGCCAAGTATCGCTCCCATGCCTAAAATTCCTGCAAGTACAGGACCTAAACATGCTGACCATCCAATTGCAAAAAATATTCCCAACAAAAACACTCCCAGAACATCATTCTTTACATTGATTCTTGGCTTTATGAAAGATGAAAAACCTTTGCCAAGCAGTGACATAATACCGAAAATAATAATGAAAATCCCTGCTATAGTCACCAACAATCCGGTCTGAACAATTGACATTAATTGAGAGCCTAAAAAACCAGCAATAACTCCCATAGTAACAAATGATATTGAAAAACCGAAAAAGAAAACCAAAGTCATCAAAGTTATATTTTTCTTTTCCTTAAATGTATATGAAAAATATGCAGGCAAAAACGGCAATATACACGGAGACAATATCCCTAAAATTCCAGCAGTAAAAGCTATGAAAAAAGTTATCTTCAAGGCAAAGCTTTCTGTAGCTTTTTTGTTATAATCAATGATTTTTTGCAGACCCGCAGGCAGCTCTGATTGGGCTGTTACGGATACAGTAAAAATAATTATAGAAGCGAGTAACAAGAGTATAATCACTGTAAATTTTAAGCTTTGCAGTTTTTTTAAACCAATAGCACTTTTTTGTTCCATTGTCCATATTAGGAGTAAGATAATTTTTCTTCTGAAATTATCTTTGCAGAATAAGGCTCATGAATACTTGCAACAATTACATTCTTGCTTGTAATATCAGAATCATATGTTACTGACAAAGTGCTTCCTGAACGTTCTACTTCAGATACTCCTAAAATACTTTTTACATCATATTCCAGTGCAGGTCCGCAAGCTCCGCAGAAAATACCCTCAATCTCTAAAACAATTAACTTCTTACCTTCTCCTTCCGGTAATATCTCCACATTGGCCATCTCTGGCATACCATGGGATTCAGCCATTTCCTTAAGATTGCCCAAAGGTTTTTGTTTTATAGAAAGATCCCCATATACTTTTGTTGCAACTGACTCCACAACAAGATAATTAATAGCAATCCAACTAACAACCATAATTATTATAGCGATTGTAATACTAATCCAATTCTGTTTCATTGTTTTTATGTTGCAAACTCCGGATTTACGCTTGATTAAATATAAACTCAATAGAAGCATAAGAATTATCCCAGAAACAATGCTGACAATATGAAATTGGTGCATTACTGCCATGCCAAATGCTGTTCCAAAACCAAGCAATATAAGAACTATAGGAGCAATACAGCAAGTTGTTGCAGTAAAGCCTCCAACAATTCCCGCCCATAAATAATGTTTTTTATCTTTTAGTTTCTTCATCTGAACAACTTAATCAAAAATTTTCCATCCTGCAAGTGCAAGACCAAGCCCAATAATTGCTACTACCAATCCCCATGTAACAAATACTCCATGATTATGGTGGTTAGGCATTGAATGTTCTTTTTGCTGCATAGATTCATCATTCATATCCATCTGTTCTTCTTTCATACTATCCATACCTTCCATCCCAGTATGTTCGTTGCCAATAAGCGCTGTGTGTACTTCCGGTGGCAACAAAGAAAAAATAATTCCTCCTATGCTAAGTACAAGTCCAATAACAACCAATACTTTATTCATATTGCATTCCCCATCTATTAAAATTCTTTATCTATTAAAAATTGATCTAACATCCTCCTACCATTGTAGGCAGACTCTGGATATTAGTAGGTAATGAACCACTACTGCCTGAACTTCCAGTAGATACCTTGACATTTTTAGTTCCAACACTTAAATCACTTTCTGCCAAGGTGGTCTTTAATCCATTCAATTGTATTGCCTGTACCACAGATATAACCACTAAAACAGCAAGCACAATTGTTATTACAAAATTTTTATGCATTTAAAACACCTCCATGTTTTAAATGTGCAAAAAATGTTTTGCATTTTTAAGCACATTTCAACAACCTCCTACCATCCCTGGTAAATGTTCTAAAACTGATGTATCCCCGCCTGCAATCTGGCTTGCGAGACCAACCATGTTTTTAGGGAACCATATAGCCTTCCACTCGTAAGCTTCTTTTAATATCTCAGCATCACTATAATCTGTATTCATCATTAGCCATAAAGTAACAGTTTGGAGTGCCGGATTATGCTTACAGCCGCATCTCGAATTGCCTTTTGAGTCTATACCTTGTGCTCCAATACCACAACAGAACTCGCAGGAAATTCCTGTAGGGGCAGCAGCCAAGCTTAAGTAACGTTGCCACACTCCTGGATCTTCTTGAGCCTGGTTTTTTAATGCTCCATACGCAGCTGCCATAGATTCCATAGAAGCAACAGGATCATCAAAAGAGACCCCCATCGCTTCCCCATACTCCGGAGTCCCGGTCTGGATCATAACAGCTATTGCATCATCAGCAGTTTTTATCTCATCAACAGGAAATAATGTTGCAATTCCTTGGGCTGTTGATTGTATCTGCGTAACATCAACATTTTTCAAGTCTACACTGCCAGAAGAGCCTTTGTACATGAAACTTCCAGTAGGACCAACTCCATTAATTGATGCTGCAACAGATTTAATTTGAATCTGATTAAATACAATTAGAATAGCGACTAACCCTATTAAAAATAAGCCTATTTTATTGACTTCTCCTCCATGTTCTCTTATTTTATGGACATGTTGGTGTAAAATCTCATAATGTTTGTGGCTTACTTCTTCTTTCTTTTCATGATGTTGTGCTTCCATTTTAAACTCCTTAATCATCTTATTCTGTTAAATCAGTATAAACAATATCTCCCATTGCCTGGAAATCAGTAAAAACATAGCTTCCATCATCTTCCACTGTAAAAAACTGCTCTAAACTTTCAGCAAAAGAATAAACAGAAACATCATCTGATAATATCACTGTAGGAACCCCCTTAATCTTATACTTTTCAACTAATTCTTTGCCTTTATCATCTGAAATATCAATTGTTTTTTCACTCTCAAACTCCAGGTTAAATCCTCCTGGATTTGTCAATATTTGCTTGTGAACCTCTACATCGTAACAATCCTCACATTTTTCATCTAATAAGTATATTATATTCACTAATCCAACTACCTTATTTTTATTTAAGTCAAAATAAGGTGGATTTATTTCTCTGAAAATATAGCTTCCATCCTTTTCAACAGTTCCTGCTGCCTGCCAGTTTTGTGTTATATCTTCATAAGCAGACAACTCCTCGGAAATAATCAAAGCAGGCACTTTATCTAAACTATATTTGGAAATAAGCACAGCCGCATCTTTTATATCAATTATTTTTTCATTTACTATTGCTACACCAAATAGCTTTAATTGCTCTACAAATGAAGTTAAGTCACTGCATTTTTCGCAGGTTTTATCATTTATATAGGTTACAGAAACCCTTCCTGCAATTTTATTTGAAGTTGTATCAAAATAAGGAGCTTTGACTTCTGTAAATATCAATGCATCATCTGCTTTATCCAACCCCATATTTCCGGATTTTTCTACTTCTCCAAAAACCAAAACTATAGGAATTTTTTGTACATCATATTTTTTTATCAGCTCTCTGGCCTTTGCTGAGTTAAAATTCAAAGTTTCCTCACTAGTTACCTCAACATTATTCTTTTTTATTCCACTTATCACTTCATCCAAATCAAAACAATCATTGCATGCAGAATTTTCTATTATTGTAAGCTGTATTTCTGCAGGTCTTGCTGATTCCTTAGCTTCACCAACTTTTACCTCAGCACCACCATTAACGCTGAAAGTTAAAAATAAATTTATTACCACTACTACTCCTAAAATTATTACCAAAAAGTTGATTAATTTAACGCTTTTAAAATTCTTAAGAATATCAATTTTTATTTTTTTATCATGGTGAGTTTTCTCATGAATATGATGGTGCTTATGAATATCATGATGTTTTTTCTCCTCATCCCTATGTTCATGAGAATTATGATGCTCTTTTTCCATTTTGTTGTATTAAATTTCACATCCGGATAATTGGGACAACTTATCAATTGAAATTACATTCTCATAAGCCTTGCCATTTATTATCCAGGTAGGTGTTTTCTTAATTTTCCCAAACTGCTCTTCCGGATACTCAGTATAATCAATATAATTCAAATGATTGAATGATTTGCCGAACATTGCCTTTTGCGCCTGGGTGTATTTGCACCAGCTTAAAGCACCATACATCACCGCATCTTTTTCACTTAAGCATTTTGCAAAATCATCCAAAGGTCCGGGTTTATTTGCATTGACTATGGAAAAGCTGCCTATCAAAACAATAATAACCAAAACTATTCCTACAAACACCCATTTTTTTGACTTTTTATTAGGTACACTAACTTCTTCTGTCTTTTTGATATCTGCAGTGTCTTGCCTAAGTTCTTTCTGGTCTTCCTTGCTTAAAGCCATTTTAAAGCTATAAATTGTCAGTTGAGACTGGACTTATGCTAGCTCCATCTCCTAAATTATCTACTGGTGCTACTCCACAACCGCCACCAACATAAGGCTGTTGCTGCCCTTGTTGGGGGTTATAAGCTGCGTACCCCGTAGTGCTGCTTTTTGTACACCCAGCTAACAATACAATCCCTATCAACAATACTGCAAATAAAATTGTTTTATATTTCATTTTACTGCAAGTTATTGCACTTTTATTTATAATCGTTTCTATATTCTCTTTGTATTTTTACTAATAAATCAGATTTATATATAATTTATAGCGTCAATACCCAAGAAAAAAATACCTTTTTTGTTCGAAATCAGCCTTAAAAAGCAGTATTACCGTTCATAAAAGCCTTATTACCTTTTATTTGGTTAATAACAGTTCAAAAAGGCATAATTGATTTTAAGATTTTGGAATTTATCATAAAAAACAGAGGTTGGTGCGAAAGTCGGTGCTTGTGCGTAAATTGCCAAATCGTGAATTGCGAGCGAACTTGCTTCGCTCGTCGCGGGCGGCATTCCATAGGATTATGCACTACGACCTGAGCGAAGCGAAGTTGAGAGGCATCTTAAGGCTTCGCACAAGCACGAATTAGAGTTTCGCACTAACCTCTAAAAAACAGAAAACTTTAAATATTCTTTACTTACATACTATATAAATTTTACATTTAATAGATTAGAATATAATAAACAATACTTACATAATATATATTATCAATTTAGCACTAAATTTGGGTTTGCAGTCCACCCCCTTCTACTTCTTGGCTGCAAATCTCTGGGGATTTAGTGCCTTCAACACAATATAAGGCCAAGAAAGTGAATCCAAAGCCAAAAAAAACCCCAGAAACAGAAAAAAGACTTTTAGCCACATTAGGTTATCTAAAAGAACAAGGGTTTACTTCTCAGGAAATAATTGATTTAGTAAATAAATCATTAAAAGCTCCATCCAAAGAAGAAGTAACTGTTCCTATTTCTGTTTTTAGGAATGATCATTTAAGTTCCTTAGAAACCATTGTAAAATACCTAAGAGAAAACCTGCTTCTTAGCTTTAAGCAAATTGCTTCTTTAACTAACAGGAATAACATAGCTTTAGCCGTTACCTACAGAAATGCAAAGAAAAAATTAGAAGAAAAATTTGTTGAGGGAGTTTCTTCTTATTCCATCCCAGTTTTAATTTTAAAAAACAGAAAACTAAGCGTTTTGGAAAATATCGTTTCTTATCTGAAGGACACTTTTGGTCTTACTTACCATAAAATTGCTTTATTGCTTAATAGGAACGATAGGACAATCTGGACTGTGTACAATAGGGTGAAGAAAAAAAGATGAATAAAAATATAAAAAAACATCTGTATAAATATGTTAAAGATTGTTCAAGTATAGGTTACTCTCTTAGATCTATCCATAAAGCTTTGAATATATATGGTCATGGAGAATATGCTGATGGGCTTATTAGGAATTATAAGATAGAAAAGAGCCTTAAATTAACAATTCCTATTTTAGTAATGTTTGTATTAATGTTTAGTTTCATCACCTTTAATCCTACTTTAACTGGATTTTTCATTGCTGAAAAGCAATTTAATTATTCAGATACAATTGATATTGAATTCAATCAAAGCTCTGAATATATCTGGGTTCCGGAAAATCAAGGTTTGTTAAAATCCTTAAAGTTAAGTGGAAGCTATAAAACAGAAGGAAGTATTAAGGTTTACCTGGAAGACGAAGCAAATAGGTATTTGATATTTGACAGCACTAAATCAAATATAAGCGGAATTGAAAGTATTACTGGTTTAGCAATTTCTAATAATTCCAATAACGAAAAAAACAATAATAATGATTCCAATGAAAACGATAACAACGATAATAATCAAGACAACAACAATCAATTAAATAATAATTCAATAATAAATGAAACTAATAATTTAATCAATGAA
Source organism: uncultured Methanosarcinales archaeon (assembly GCA_964611745.1). Taxonomy (GTDB): domain Archaea; phylum Nanobdellota; class Nanobdellia; order Woesearchaeales; family GW2011-AR4; genus JACPJP01. Next base: position 8,060 of record CAZTBE010000031.1, read on the forward strand.
ACAATAAATAATGATAATGAAAACAATGACTCAAATAATAATGACTCAATCAATGAAACAATAGAAACAAATGCAACAATTATAAATGAAACCAATGCACCAATAATAAACGAAACAACAGAAAATATAACCATCAGCAAAACAATTACTGCAAATTTAGAATACGGCAATAATGAATTCTATGATACCAACAATGACGGAATAGAAGATATTTATGGAGTTGTAGACCTCACTGTTGAAAATACATTGTTTAACTGGGAAGCTGACGAAAGTAAGCTATGCACACGCTGGAATATAGAATCTCTTGATGAAGAAACTTCAACAGTTTTCTGCAATGGAAACAGTAATTGCTGTGCATTTGTTGATCTTTCCCCAACAAGTTCCAATTGGAATGAAACATTATACCTAACATACGGTTTATATGATGCTTCTTTCAATAACAAAGTCAGTGCACAGGTAATACATGTAGACTACAATCTAAGTTCAGAAACACCATACTCTGAGATTTATTATTCTGAATGGAAAGAACTTCCAGTTAAATTCTATAAGTCCTTTACATTATTTGAAAATATCTGCATAGAAACATGCGCATTATCATTAAACAAGACAAGCTACAAATTAATAATAGAGATAGATAATTCAGTATTAAGGATTGATGAGATTAAATATACAACAGAAGAAATAATAACCGATGAATTGCCCACACTAACTAAAAATATAGAAAATATAAGCATTATAGAAAATAAAAATTATACTTTGAACTTAAATGAGTACTTCTTTGATGAAGATAACGATGTTTTAACTTATAGTTATTATGATATTGATAATATGACCATAAGGTTTGAGGATGACTTAGCTTATATTATACCTAATGAAGGATTTACTGGAAATAGATATAGTTTCATAGCTGCAAATGACAGTTATGGTCAAGCAGTTTCTAATGTGTTTAAGATTGAGGTCAATAAGTCCGGTAAACCTCAAGTACAGTTGGGTAAACCAGTTAAATGGTCTGAGACGATTACTGTTAATGAAACAAAAGAATCTGTAAATATTACAATACCAACAACAGCATCAAACTTAACAATAAGGGCATCAATAAATAACACAATAAAAACAATAGAAAAAATAAAGATTATAGACAAAGGCAAGGAAAAAAGTTTAGATGAATTTGAAAAGGATAAGGAATTGGAGAGAATAGAAAGGAAAACAAGAATTTTAGAAGAAGCCAGGCTGGAAAATGCAGAAAAGGTTGTTATTGATGAGGAAATTGATGAAAAAGAATTTGATGATAAATTAAAAGATTTGGAAGATAAAGAGAATGAATTAATTAATGATCTAGAACAAATAGAATCAGAACAAAGTTTAAGCTTAATAAGCGGCGCAGTGATTGTAGAAGTTGATGAAGTTGCTTCTAATGAAACTGCAATTGTAATTGATGAAATAGTTGATGAAGTTACAATTGAGTATGTTACAGAAGCTCCATATGCAATTGAGAAAGAAATTAGCTTTGGAGTTAAGCAGATAAGGATAATTTCTGAAACAAGCTATGAAGATGTCTTGTCTTTTACTGATATAACTGAAAGCAAGGAAGAAAATATAAAATTATATTGGGTTAAGGATACTGGCAAGGAGTTATTTACAGATGTTGATTATGTTGATACTAACCTAAACGGCTTAATAGACAGATTAGAATGGGTTATTCCTCATCTTTCTAACCAGACTTTTGAAGTTTCGATTACTATCTTGAATGTTCAAAGCTTCCCAACTGTTGGCGGTGAATGGACAGTAAGGTTCAACACAACAGGAACTGAAAATTTAACAATAAGCGTTAGTGATGGAACAACATATTCTGAATTATATTTAGACAACGAATCAACAACTAATGACTTAACAGCATTAGAATTAAAATGTGAAAATAATATTTTGTTCGATTATTATGATAATGCTAATAGTGAAAATGTTTATTTAATAAACAATAATAATGAAAAAATAAAATTAAATGAAACATTAAATAATACTATAAGAATAAATTCATTGTTTGTTGAGAATTATAATTGTAATAATGTAGGTTACTGGACTGTTAAGGTTTTAACTGCTGGAATACATACACAGGAATTTAACTTTTCCGGACAGGTAAAGATTGCAAATAACTGGGCATCTGTTGCAAACATATCGACTAATGGGAGCATTAACCAGTTTATTGATGATTCAGATACTGATTTCCTGAAAGGGAATTTAACGACTGATGTAAGCACTTCAAGAGTTATTGGAACTGGAGTTAGTGCAAATGTTACTATTAATATCAGCAGCTCACTAAACGGAACAGAAAACTTGTTTGGAAGGGATATTGATGTAAATGCTTCTGTTGTTTTGCATCTAAGCTTTGAGGAAGGAACCGGGCAGTATGCTAATGACAGCTCTCAGTATGGCCATAACGGAAGTTTTGGAGGCACTACTGCTTCTGCTTCAGATGACCCTCAATGGAATTCTTCTACAAAGTTTGATAATTTTGGAATGAGTTTTAATGGCAATGATTTCATTAATGTTTCAAACACTAATAGCTTTAATGTTACTTCGCAGGTAACGGTAGCAGCATGGGTTAAATCAGATAAAGATGGAGGGTATATAGTGTCATCACATGGTGCAGCAAAAAAGAACATAACTTTCCAGCCTGGAAGTGAAGGATTGGACTCCATCGTTTCAGAAGATGGAAGCCAAAGCGGCACCGGAGATCTTGTAACTATAGTCTCCGGACGAACCCCTTCAGGTGATCTGAAGAGGGGGGTCATCAAGTTTAACCTGAGCAGTATCCCCTTCACCTCAACTGTTGAATCAGTAACGGTGTCGATGTACGGATGGGACAACGGGGCCACAACAAAAACTCACACTCTCAATCGGCTATTGGTAAACTGGAAAGAAGGAGCTAACTGGGCCACCGCTAGTGGGGTAATAATCCCAAACGCAAGCCACTGGGCGCCGGCTAGCCCGGAGTGGTGCTTAGAAACAGGAAACGTCAGCTTCAAGTGCAATGATTTTACCCAAGCAGACAATAATGTGTTCATCGATTCTTCTCACTCATTTGTTGGGGACTTCTACGTCGAATTTAGACGTTTTGTGACTCCCTCGGGTAGGCGGTCTACAATGGGCTTAGTACCCGAGGCAATTGTCCCAGCCGATACAGCCTTATTTGATAGTGGATACTGTCAGATGTGGCAAGACCCGAACATGATTTCTTTTAACGACGATGACAGGTGGCCAACGAAGGTTGTTTATCAAAACGTCGTATACGCCAATATTAGCACTCCCGCCACAACAACCCTCATGTCGTTTATCCGTAAGGATACTGTGGTTGAACTCAGATATGATGGGGTACTGAAATGGAACACCTCTGAAGCCGATGAAGCCGACACAGGACCGGTGCGTGCCTGCTGGCACATGGCAAACACAATCGGAGCGACTTTCGACCAGATTGAGTTTGCCAATAACTGGTATTCTCCCGGAGCGAACAATGCTAGTGACAGAGTTGCCACAGCCAGTGCGTCGGACACGCATGTGACTGCATCGTGGCACTGGGTGAACTGGAGCAATGCCACGCTAACCAGCGATGTTCAGGGGTTCATCGATGGTTCACTCCCCAACTATGGGTGGCTTGTTTGGTCTAACCAGAGCGAAAATGAAGCTGGCGAGCAGAATACCTATTTCGACACTTCAGATTCAACCACTGCTGCCAATAGACCGAAGATTGCTATAAACTACACAATACCTATATTCCCTTTTGCTCTTAACACAACCAATGGCGGTGGTTTTGAAATTAGGAATGGAACCGGTAATGGAACTACATATGGTGTGGCTGATAATGATGGGGATATAAATGACGGGCAGTGGCATTATGTTGTTGGAACTTATAATGGCTCAACTATGAGTTTATATGTTGATGGTGAATTGAAAGGTGAATCTACTGATTATTCAGGGGATTTACCTGAGCTACAGGGAGATGTTTGGGTGGGTGTTGATTATAATTTTAGTGGAGGCAGTTTCTTTGAGGGTGTAATAGATAGTGTGACAATCTGGAATATGTCTTTAGATAATGCGACAATCCTGGAAAACTATCAAAAAGGATGGGGTTACTTTAATACTTCTAACTTTACTTCTCAGGTATTTGGTGGTCCTCTTGTTAACTGGACATCTATTTCATGGGAGCAGGAAGTTCCTTATCAAAAAGAGATTGGTCGTGCTTCAGGTGATGGCACTAGCGCAACAGATGAAGAT
>CAZTBE010000032.1:0-12310 GCA_964611745.1 uncultured Methanosarcinales archaeon
ACAGTCTTTGACAAGGCAAATAACACAAATACAACAACAATCAACTTTACAACAAAGCATTCAACAATTGGAAACTTAATATTACCAGATGTAACAGTCTCAGATTTGAACCAGTCAGATAAAATTATTCAGGTAAATGTAACTTTGAACAATACAGGCAATAACCCAATGTATGATACGGGAGCTATTTTAAGCGGTTTCTCTCCAAATGCTCCTTTGTCTGCATCTTCTGGGAGCTATAGCACATGCAGTTCTGATATAAACAGCTCAGAGTTATGCAATGCAACATTTGATATAACTGTTAACGGAGGGTCTTCTGTAGGAACCCATACTATTTTCTGGAATGCTAACTGGACAAATAGCAATTTTACTGAAAACCAGCTTACCAAGGCGGCAGAAAGTACTGTGACAATAAGCAGCAATCCTCAAATGGCTGTGACTGAAAATATAAGCACGACAATAATCCATGGGCAAAATACAAACTTAACACTTGATTTGAATTCAACCGGTAATGCTAATTTGCAGGATGCAACTATAACTTTCATTGCAGGAACATTGGAAAGCTCTTTTGTAACATTGCAGCCAAGCAGCTTTAGCTCAATAACAGCCGGAACTAATGAGACATTTAATGTAACAGTCACTATACCAAAATTTACTAACCCTGGAAATTATACCGGAACTTTGAACATTACACCTTCTTCAATATTACATAAAACTATTTTAGTTACAGTAGAAGTCCCTACGGATGACTCCTGGATTTCATTCCCAAATGTTACGAAATCTTTCAAGAAAACAGAATTTGCAGGATTATTGGGAAATATAACCATCAACAATAGCGGTAATATTGGACAGAATTACAGCATTACTTATTCTGGATCAGCCTCAAATTCATTATTTTTCCTTATATGGAACCAAACACTAGTTGATGATACTGTTTTCAATGGAAATGCACATGTTTATGTTGAGAGAAACCAAACAAAATCCTTTGCTATGTTCCATAAAGACAATGGTCCACGATCAATCTATGATTTGACAATAACGCTCACAAGCACAAATACTTCAAAAACCAATGTATCTACTGCTAATTTGACAATAGACAATAACGATCCATTTGTAAACATAACCAATCCAATAAATAATTCATTTGTGAAGGATAAAGTTGAATTCAATGTTACAGCTACAGATTTGAATTTAACTAGATTAGAATATTTCATAAACGATTCTTTGGTCTTTGATTCAACAGAAATCAACTTCACATTTAATTGGAATACCACCAATGGGAGTTATGGAGATGAAATTTATACTTTAAAGGTTATAGCTTATGACAGTGCAGGAAATTCCAATACTTCAGATATACTAAGCGTTACTGTAAACAATACTAATAGCGCACCAAGAGTTGCAAATCCATTAATTGACTTTTCATTTGATGAGGACACAGTTAATGATAGCATTAATTTGAGCAGTGTCTTTAAGAGTATAGATGGAGAGAGTTTGACATATGCCAACTTTATCAATGATACTAATATAAGTGTCTCAATTAATCAAAACACAGGCATTGCTACTTTAACTCCAGAAGGGAATTGGACGGGTTCAACTCTTATAACCTTTAATGCCTCAGATTTAGCTGAAAACTATGTTACTGATGATGTTATAGTTACTATCAATAATGTGCAGGATATACCATCTATATCAAACTTAACATCACCTGAGAACAATTCAGTCTTTATCTCAGCTCAGAATAGTATTTTCCTTATGGCAACTTCAAAAGATGGCGATTTTGATGATTTAACATTCAACTTTTATTTTTCAAATGATTCAAGCAACTTAGATTTAACAGGAACAGATATTGGCCAATTTAAATCTGCAATTCCGGGAGTACCCGAACAAATATCTGGAGGATTGACAGTTAATAATCTTGTGTCAGGAAAAACATATTTCTGGGTCGTTGAAGTTACTGATGGAATAAATAGTTCAGGAAACTCATCTATGTTCCAGTTCCTGTATTTAACAGATTCAAAACCAGGAATAACAGCCTGGGGATGGAACACCAGCATAGAAAGATCATCTATTGAAACAAATATTACAATTAAAGAAAACGAGTCAATTGAATTTAATGCTAGCATTTCTGATGCAGATGGAGATAAAATCATGTATGAATGGGGGCTTTGTACTGGGGATCCCGGTGATTTAGTGTGTGAGGTATTAAAAGATAGCGGATTTGAAGTAGTACCATTAACTACCAACTTGACATATTCCCCAGGATTTAGTGATAATGGATCTAAAACTCTGCGATTATCTTTAACAGACAATAACACCAATAGCTTTGAAAAAGACTGGAACCTTACAATAACAAACATAAACAGAGATCCTGTTTTAGACGCTATAGCAAATAAAGAAGTATTAGAGGATTCAACTTTAGAATTTAACATAACAGTTATTGACCCTGATAATAACAGTTTGACCTTTATCTCTAACATAACCTCAATCTCATTTACAAAAGCTGCAAACAATTCATTAGCAACAGTTTCATGGACACCAACAAATGCAGATGTAGGAAACAATACAGTGAAAATCGTGGCAAATGACAGTTCAAAGTGGGATTCAAAGATTATTGTAATAACTGTAAATAATACCAATGATCCACCTACAATAGCGTCATTCCTCCCAGTAGAGAATAAAACTATAGCAGTAGATGTTGGAATCCAGAGATTTGATGTTACATTTTCAGATGATGATGTTGGAGATGTTGTAAATGCTACATGGATCAGGAATGGAACTGTTCTAGTGCGGGATTCTTCAAATGTAACTGTAACAAGCTTGGGTATGGGAATATACAATATAACAGCAATCGTAAATGATACTTCAGCTGCAAGAGCAAGATACGAATGGAAATTAACTGTAACAGGAGATGTCACTTCAGATGAGCTTACAAGCCCTGTATTGCAATTAAATGAATCCAGAAGGCAGAATGCAACTGATGTTATGATAAATCAAAGCACCTTTGGAGGCATTGATTTCAGGAATGAAACATTAAACTTCAGCGGTGTACTCCAATTAGAGGATGCAGTTAATATAAGCGATGGCCTTGTTTCTGTTGATTCAGAAACATTCCCGGGCTTGAATAAATCAGCGTCATTAGTTATGAAAGGGCTTAGCTTTACGAAAGCTCCTTTGATTAATATGTCTTCAGGATTTGAAAGCACAGCAGGTGGGGTTTTATGTCCGGAAAACGTATGTACTGGTATAACTTATGATGTTGCTAACGGAATCTTAAGATTCAATGTACCTTATTTTTCAACTTATTCCACAGAAACAAATACAACTAATGGTGCACCAGTAATAACATCAACACCAATAACAGCAGCAGCTGATGGGGCACAATATACGTATAATGTTGATGCTACAGATCCAGATGGAAATGCTTTAACTTTCTCTTTGATAACAAAGCCAAGCGATATGAGCATAGATCCTTCATCTGGAGTAATTTCATGGACACCAACTACAAGCCAGCTAGGATCTAACAATGTAACAGTTAAAGTGAGTGATGGCAGTTTAGAAACAAGCCAGAGCTTTGAGATAAATGTCACTGAAAGTCCAAAACTAATCATAAGCGATCTTGATGTGAAGGTAGGCAAGAAAACGCATAGTGGAGTAACAAACAATACCAGGATAAGCAAAGATGCAGAACCAGGTTCGGAAGTTGAGTTTAAGATTGAATTAAAGAACCTATTTACAGATGATGAAGAGTTGGAAATAGAAGATATAGAAGTTGAGATCACAATAGAAGATATAGATGACGGAGATGATTTAGATGAGGAAGCAGATGATTTTGATTTGAAACAAGGCAAACGTGATGATGTTAAGATTAAATTTGATGTACCTTTGGAAGTGGAAGAAGGCACATTTGATGTGATAATAGATGTTGATGGAGAAGATGAAAATAGAACTATACATACAATAAGATGGGAGCTTGAGCTTGAAGTAGAGAAAGAAAACCATGAAATAAGGATAGTAAGGTCTGCATTGACACCATCAACAATAAAGTGTCAAAGAACAATATCTATTAACACTGAAATAATAAATACAGGCTCAGATGATGAGGATGAGGTAAGTCTTGAAGTCATTAGCCCAGAATTAGAAATAAATTCATTGACAACAGACATAGAACTTGATGAAGGCACAGATGACAACAGGTTTACAGAACTAGTTACAGCTTCTATCAGCTCTGATGTTGAAGCTGGAACATATCCAATAACAATCAATACATACTATGACAGCAAATTAAGCGAGACAGAAACAGTGGACTTAACTGTCGAGGACTGTGAGAGGGTAAAGAAAATCAAAAAGGATGTTAAGGAAGAAAAACCAAAGGTAGAAGTTATAAGGCCAACAATCATATTAGAGAAAAAACCAGAAGTTCCTGTTGAAGTTTCCTTTGCAGAAACATTTGAGTACAAGGTATTATTAGCAATTTTAATTGTTATATTTTTAGGGACAGCAATATTTGTTGCTGGCGCAGGGTTTATTTTGTTGAGGAAGTAGACATCATATTAAAAAAACGGAAAAGATTATAAATAAATTATCCATTCAAGGAATTAAGTAATTGAGGTTATAAAATGCCCGAAATGACTATTACCTATCATGGACTAAGGACTGAAAATCTTACTAATGATCAAAGAGATGTACTTGCGAGTGCTAATATAATACAAGGCCAGGCATATCAAGCAGATTACTTTACGGGAAGATTAAGACAAGCAACTTTTAGTGGTCAAAATGAGGAACGTAATCATGATCTGGAAAAAATAAGGGATATGATGGTAAACTATGTAGGCCATAGAAATACAATAGATTATATTGTTGTGCACAATTCTCCATAAAATTTTTCAATCTTCTTCCAAGTCTTCTCCAGTTTCTTATTCCCTTCTTTAACAAGAACTTTAAAATAATCTTCATCAATCAATAATTTTCCGTTTTTGCTTACTATAGCCTCAATTTTCTCTGTGCTTATTAATTCTAAAATAATCTTGCTTTTTCCAATTGAGATAATGCCAGATATTTTAAATCCAATATCCCTTGCAGTATTCAATAATTTTTTAGCATTATCAATATCTTTACAAGCTATATGGAGAATAACTGGTTGTACTATAAACCAAACATCTTCTTTTGGTATTTTTTTTGATTTCATTATTTTTATTAATTTTTTAAATTCGTTGTTATTTATTTTTTTATGTAATCGAAATAAATATTGAACTTCATTTTTCTTATTAGATTTAGGAATTGCTAACAATAAAATTCTTCCAGAGCAGCTGCTTGTTGTAAAGAAATCATCAAGAGAATTTATCTTGCCCACTAATTTTTTTATTTTTGCATCTATGCTTCCTTTCCTGCTTTTGTCTTTTTTAGCTAAAAATTCCTTTTTTTCTTTTTGAAAAATCATATGAATAAAGAATTAGGAGTTGTTTAAAAATTATTTGTTAGTAGTTAGAATAGATATGTTGTATCTATACCGGAGTTAATAAATGAAAGATTTATATATAGGAAATTAATACTTATGAAAATGATGAATAAAAACGATCTTATGGGTAAATATCGTCCCAACAATATATTAACTCAAGAGCAAATTGGGGAAATAGCAGTTCTTGTAAATAGTGGCGTTCCTTATGATATATTAGCTGAAGGTTATGGTGTATCACAGTGGAATATAAACAAAATATCAAAAGAAAGAAAAAAGTGGATTCCTGAAGGGGGTATTGTTACAACTAAAGATCACAAATTTCTTTATGCACAAAGAGCTTATGTGAATGAATCTTTAAGTGACAAAGCTAAAGATTACATAAAAGATTATGTATTTGAACCTGTTGCAACTGCCGTTGCCCAAAGATTTGGTTATGGTACTACAATAGGTTTCTTACATTCTGTATATGGAATTGAGTTTAAACCAACTGAGGATTATGTAAATATGCTAAAAGGTTTGGCTGTAGATATATTAGACTTGCATGCTGGCCAGGGTAGGCTATACGCAAGTATTGACACCGCTGTTAATAGTGTTACCCCATTTGTTAGCGATTCAGAAGAAATTGCTTTAACTCCTGAACAAAAAGAGTGGCAGGACCAGATAAATAAAAAAATTCTTGAAGTATTAAATATACTAGAATTCAGAGAAAGTGAATGCATTAAATTAAGATTCGGAATAGAAGACGGGTATGCTAATACACAAGAGGAAGTTGCCAGAATCTTGGGCATGACAACAAGATCTGGAGCAAACTATCTAGAAGATAAAGCGATTAGTAAATTACGACATCCTGATGTTGTAAGCGATTTAGAAAATTTTATAACACAAATCAACAATAATGTACAATATCACTTCTCTATTATCACTCCTCAATAAACTTTCTCATCCTTTTGACAAAGTCTTCTGCTGCCTTGAAATACTTATCGTATTCTTCTCCTTTTATCTCCTGGATTTCCCTATGGGTGATCATCTTCATGAGATTGTAGAAATGCCTCATAATGGTTACATATTTGTGCTCTAGCAGTTTTTTCTTCACTAGTTTATTTTCCAATAAGTCTGCAACATGCTCTGGAGTGGGAGGTATTTCACCATGCTGCATTAAAGCTGAATGCGCGGCATCAATGACTCCCCAGTATAAATCTAAAGTTGCCTGCAGCAAATGCCACTTGCTGTTATGCAGGGTATTTGGAGCCCTGATGTAATAAGTCCAGATGCTTTCTGATGTCGGCCTTATCTTCCCTTTTTTTAATAAAGCCTGCAGAGGCGCAAAAAAACCTGAATCTATTAAAGCAACACCATCCCTTAAAATATTGATTCCAATAGGATCACCATTCCTTATATAATCCCAAAATGACGTAAATCTTAAAGTTGTTATGTGCAATCTTGTAGAGACCCTTACAATTGTCTTATTGACTATAACTCTATAAGCTTCTATTACTTCAGGGCCTAAGCTTATTGTAAGATCATCAATAACAACTAAAATATCAATATCGCTTTTTACAGTAGCTGCTTTTCTTGCGCTGGAGCCGAAAATAATAACAGCCCTTATTAAACCACCCATCTCCTTATATAGATTATTAGCAAACCTGTATGATAGGTCAACATCATGCCTCTCATACTTTTCCATGTTGGGGTGCTCTCCCCTAGGCAAATCAAACTTCATAATAATCAAAATTCCATTAAAGATTTATAAATGTTTATGACTATGTTTGAATGATAAATAGAAAACATTTTATTTACCTAATTTTTACTTACCTTTATGATTGACAATTTATTAAAAATATTCACCAACTATACAAGATCATTAGAGATTCTATACTTATTGAATGATATCAAAAAAACAGTAAGGCTGGATGCAAATGACATTGAGCTTAAAAAAATAAGAGATTTCTGCAGTAAAGAAAGTTTACATCTAGAGCTTTCAGATTTTAAGGTTATAAAGATTGCAGATGAAGGAAAAGGAAGTTATGCAAATATCGTAAAAAGAGTTCCTGTAACATATTCTGGTTCTGGTTTGCATCATATCTATCTTTCAAAAGACAAAAACAAAGCAATATTCCTTAAATTATTGGAAAGCAAAAATGATGATAAAGCTGTAGGAGAACTATTAGACTATCCACAATGTTGTATTGACTTTTTTATGAAAAATAAAGAAAAACAGCAAAAGATGCAAAATGACTATATTTTGCCTGCATTAAATAACTCAGAAGAATTTAAGTTTCCTTTTTACACAAACCATGCGATAAGGTATTTCGATGTAACATTATTAAGCCATTTTCCTCATAGTTTTAACTGCAAAGAATCAATAGAAATAGCAAAAAATAACTTGCAATGCATTAAAAAATATTCTGAAGAGCTAGGAAATAAATTTGAAACCATGCTTAAATGCCCTGTTTTATATACAGAAAATAATGGTGTTTTTATGTTTAAAGACTATAAATTAAATAATAATATCTTGGAATTTAATGAAATTAAGTCTACAATAAATAATAAATTTTTGGAATTATTAAATAAAAATAAAAAAATTGAAATTATTGATAAGAATAAAATAAAATTAAAAAATGAAATAATTGAGGATGTTGGATTTATGCTATTTATTTGAGTTGCTATATATTGTAATCAAATTACCATCAACTAAAATCTTCTTCTCTGGTTTGAGGTTTTGCGGTTGGAAATGATGGCCGTAATGCACTAATTTTCCTGTTAATTCATTCAAAAGCTTTTTTTCTAAACCTCTGTGCATAGGGCTGTCCGGATAAACAAAAGCAATGTCAAATCCTCTTATGCTGTGGTCATGGAAATCATTATTATGGAAAATTGCGTTTGGAATCTTGAGTTTCATCTGCATTTCCATTGATTTCTTGAACAATCCATTATCCATCTCAATCCCTACCGCTCTTTCACAAAACAAGGCTGCTATTAAAACAACTTTGCCGTCACCACTTCCTAAATCAATGAAGGTTTTATACTTCTGCAGATTTATTTTTTTAAAGGCTTCATAAACCTCATCTGCTATTACCCCTCCCCAGAACCCTTTTCCTGTCCCTCCTAGAGGAAGCTTGCCTTTTCTCAATAAATCTTTGTAGAAATTATCATACTCTTTTTTTATCTCTGCAAAAGCACGATCGTTCATAATATTTTCATTTATTAGATTGTTTTTAAATTTTGTTGTTTGTGCACGCCTGCACACTAGCGTATAGGGACGTCTACGACGTCCCGAGACCTAGTGCAAGAGCTGTTCATTTATATGTTAAAGAATTGGAAGCCGTCTCGGGATGCTGAAAGCATCCCTATACACTGTTGTACGGGATCGTACAATTTTTAAATTTTATTGTTTTAATAGTGGTTGGTGCGAAAATCTAATTCGTGTTTGTGCGAGGCCTTATATTACATCTCAACTTCGCAATCGTGAACTGTGGACAAGCTCATGTTGCTCGCTTGCAATTCACGATTGCTCAGGTCGTAGTGCACAATCCTATGGAATGTTCTGAATTGGCAATTTACGCACAAACACCGACTTTCGCACCAACCCTCTTTTTATGAAAAGATATTTATACAATATGCAGTTTATTTTGATCATGGTCGGGAATTTATCGAATTTTACAAAAATAGATATTTTAAGATGCATATTAAGAATAAATAAGCCTCTAAGCCGCTCTCAGCTTTCAAAAGCATTAAACCTGGGAGAAGGCACTATAAGGAGCATTTTAGACATATTAAAGAAAAATAAAATTCTGATGTCAAGCAAAAAAGGCCATTATTTAAGTGCAGAAGGAAATGCTATTGTTAAAAAAATAGGAAACATCATTAATATTAAAGAAATCATTTCAAATAATATCTTTTCTGATAAAAAAAAGATTGCTCTGCATTTAAAAAACTCAAATAAAGAAATCAAATCCCATGTTTTAAGAGATGAGGCTGTAAAGAACGGCGCAGATGGCGCGCTTATACTCAAATTCGATAAAAAGCTTAGTCTTTATGATCCAGGTTATAAGCAGGATGTTAGCGAAATAGAAAACATGTTTGATTTAAGCAAAAACGATTTAGTAATAGTGGCATATGCTGATTCCTGCAAGCTGGCTGAGCACGGTGCATTGGCAGTTGCAATCGAAATTAATAACAATTTAAAGAATATTCTGCGAAGGTTTGTATAACTACTGCAATAACTATTTTTAAGAATAGAAAAGTATTTATATATGCTGTGTTGGATATAACATCCAATGAGGTGATATTTTGAACATTATAAAAAATACGCTGATAGAACTGGTTACAAAAAGTTTTATTGAAATAAAGAAAAAAAAGAGGAATATTAAAGTCAGTAAAAGAGAAACTAAGGATAGCAATAGAACTGAATCAAACTCAAGATTTTCTATCTCTTCATTTTTAATAAATGCTGCTATCAAGGAAAAAACCGAAGAATCAAAAGAAGAAGATACTCATATCAACTCCGATGATTTAGAAGTAACTGCAGAAGAAGAATCAGAAGATAAAAAGAAAATAGCTGTTAATGGAGGCTATGGAACTGTAAAAACATACTCTGGAATGGCTTCTCATGTAAAGTATGCAGATTACAATAAACTCTGGAGCCACCTTGGAGCATTTAGAGCTTATGATACATATGGAAATAATGAAAGTTCAGATAATATTGCGATGAAAAATGGAGAAAGTTCCAGGGAGATAGTAAGCACAGAGGTAGTAGAAAAAGCACAAAAACATTTCAAATATTTTACATTAGGAGATGTGATGGGAGATATTGGTTTTGTGCCTCCGGTTGGATCAAATATCAATTCTAAGGACTGGGAGAAATACAGGTTGATGAGTATGATGTCGATTTACCAGCCACTCTTAAAATTAAAGATGAGCACAGCGTGATTATCTTAAAAATTTGACTATTCTAAACCAGCATATTTTTTTATTTTATACAAAACAGCTTTGCTTGCTACTAATATGTTTGCAGTTTCCTGGCTTGCAGACTGGTATTTGGTTTTGTCAAGCCTTTCCCCTATCTTATCAACAGCATCTTCCTGTGCAGATGTTAGATTACCAGCCATGCCTGCATATGCTATATCTTGTAAGTTGGAATAGTCATTATAAGCCTGTTTAAAAGAAAAATACCCCTGATCTGCTTTCTCTGTTTCAGGAGCTTCCTTCTTTACAGTACTTTCAAGTTTTCCAGCTTCCTCCTCAAATAATCTTGTAATATTTATTTCATCCTGCCTTGGAGCTATCTCTTCTGCCACTGCCTCTGTCTTCAGATCCTTTTCTGAATCTTTTATGAGTTGGTCTATATCAACCATCTCTGCCTTTCTTTTTTCCCCTAATTCCTTTAGCTTCTTTAATCTATCCTTAGGTTTTAATTTCTTCAATTCTTTCTTTAATTCCTCAATATCTTCGTTTTCAGGCATTTTTATGTATAATAGTTACTCATTAACTGCTTTTATTTCTATAGTATATAAATTATATAAAGCAGGGTCATTATGCATTCTGAGAATATAAATGTTTTTGTTTTGAAAGTATGAATAATTCTAAAAATAATCTTACTGTTTATACTTTTCATTCAACTCTTTTTGGTATTTTAATCTTCTGTGTTCTAGAATAATAAAAATGATTATGATTAATATGAATGTTGAGGTGATGATTATTGATAAAGAATTTGATTTTTCAGTTTCTTCAAGAATTTTTTCAGTTTCTTTTTCTCTACAATCAACGTCTTGCTCTGCTGAGCAGTTTGGGTTGCAGATATCATCCTTTTTGCACAAATAATCTTCTAGTAAGATTGTCTTTAAGGTTACATCACCTTTAGAAATAATTATCTTATCTGCCAATCTATTTGATGGGAACCTGAGTGTAATGTAAGTTTGTTCCAATTCATTATCTGAATCATCAATCTCGAAATCAACAAAAAAATCTGTAAAATAAAGAAGTTTTTCACCAGCATACATCTTTGCTGAATATTCAGACCTTAAATCATTTGATCTTGGGTTGCCATCAGTTGCAAAAAATCTTTCTACATTGATTTCATCGTTTTTATCTATAGTAAAGTCTATCAAAAACAGATTTTGCTGAGCGTATGTAATTGAAGCTAATAAAATCGTTAATAAAATTGTGTTTAAAATTGTTTTTTTCATTGTTATTCACTTTCTGAATACATCCATGCATATGTAAGTATGCAGTCACATACGCCAGGATACACAGCACAGCCTTCATGGGTATTATCTTCTAATCTAACTACAACTTTACCATCACTTATGAATACCTTATCTGTAAATGGATATCGAACTCTAGAACATGTGCCTTGTGGAAAATCTAGAATTCCATCATTTACTTTTTGATTGTCTATGTAAACATTGCAATATTCTTGTCTTGCATGTGAAGAGGTTCTTTGGAGTTCGAGCACAATTTCATTAGAGTTTGGATCTACATCCATTTCCCATTCAATATAATCTCCTCTTTCTAATCCTCTTATGCCATACCCTCCTGGAGAACAATTATTATAGACGCGATTTAAAGGTGGATAATTTTCGAATCCAGCTTCCTTATAATTATGTGAAAATTTATCTTCTCCAAGGTCAAATTGATCTGTTGCACCCTCCGGCAAGGAAGCCTCATGTCCAGAACAATCGGGAGTACATGTTGTGTATTCTCCATTTTGGCATGTTTGGGTACATGTAGATGTAAATCCATCTGTACATTGGATAGTTAAATCTTTATCTGGCTTATTTTCGCAGCTATCAGTTTGCTGGTGTCCAGAACAATCGGGAGTACATGTTGTGTATTCTCCATTTTGGCATGTTTGGG
>CAZTBE010000033.1:0-1086 GCA_964611745.1 uncultured Methanosarcinales archaeon
AGAATAACTAATTTTGTTTATTTGACAAATCCTAGAGTGAGGTATGTTTTTGTTGGAAGTTCTCCTTTTGCTAGAGATATATTTGAAAAGATGCCAGAAGGTATCGAAAAAGCTGATTCGGTTGACCAAATTCAAGATATGGGTGATGATATGGTCAGAATAATTTATTTTGATGGAAGTATTAGTGCAGAATCTTCAATTCCAAATGCTTTAACAGGAGAAAAAGTTACCGCATTAAAAGTTAGTGGGAATGAAATAAAAGGTACATTGGAATTTTTTGAAGCAGAAAATGATAATTTTGTAAAAAAAGGAGACTCTTATTATATTAAAGAACCTACTCTTTTTGGCGCTATTTTTACTGATGATGTTAAAATCTATAATTGTGTTATGAGAAATGCTTTTGAGAAATTGAATATTGTTAGTCAGATATATCGAGAGAAAGTAGTTGAACTTAATGGTGGAAGTTGTGCGTCAGATTACAGCAGAAACAACATAGATACAATATTTGATAACTCAATTAATTTTAATCCATTAGATCCGAATATTGACTCTATTTTAAATAATTTAGATACAGCCGCAAATGATTTGAAAGGCCAAAATACAGAAGCTAAAGAAAAATCATGCGCTTTAATTTACTAATAAAATGTTAAGAAAAAAATCACAGATACATATGTTAGAGACAATTGTTGTTCTAGCTATATTCTTTATTCTGGTTATTCTTGGGTTTGTTTTTTATTCAAAGATGTTCAAAAGCGGTGTAGAGACACAGAAGGATGAGGCTATACAGTTAAATGCTATTGAGATAGCCCAAAGAGCTGCTACACTTCCAGAGCTGCAATGCAGCCAGGAAAATGTTGTTAAAGATAATTGTGTAGATCTGCAGAAGCTTAATGCAATAAAGGAATCGAGTATAATGGAGAACAATCAAATACATTATTATGATATGTTTTCTTTTAGTGTAATTACTGTGAAGAAAATTTATCCAACAACACATGAATGGACAATCTATGACAGACAATTTGAACAGAATAGCAGAACATTGGAAAAAGAAGAGTATGATTATTGGGTCACTACAAACATACCAAT
>CAZTBE010000033.1:1186-2836 GCA_964611745.1 uncultured Methanosarcinales archaeon
AAAAAACATATTGTAATTAAAAATCAAAATGTTTATATATAACTTCTTGCATAGAAACATCATATCAATAAAGAGGCATAATAATGAATAAGAAATCACAAGGAATGTCTGTTAATGTCATTATAATAGCTGCTATAGCTCTTATAGTTCTTGTAGTTTTGGTGGCTATATTTACAGGAAGGCTTGGCGTATTTACTAAGGGGGTTAAGGGAGCAACTAATTGCAATGATATTTGTATAGCTGCTGGTTACACAAGTGGTGACAAAACAGATGAAGGTGATCCCACAACAGCAGGCTTAAAAGATAGTGATAATAATCGCTGTTTCTGCGAGCCATAAAACTTATTTAAAGTTTTTTAATTCTTTTAATTTAAATTTTTACAAATATTTATATATATGTAACCCCCAAATTAACAATTATGTTAAAAAATAGAAAATCCCAGGGGTTGCCTATACAGGTCATTATTATAGCAGTGATTGGGCTTTTTGTTCTTGCTGTTTCACTGTATATATTCAGTACGCAAAGCGGTAAAGCTGCCAGTAGTCTGGAAAGCTGCTACACTCGCGGAGGAGAGTGCGGAGATGTAGGATGTTCAGGATCACAAATCAGGCTTCGTGATGTGGAATGCCCAACAGATGAAGGTAAAATATGCTGTATAACTATCAAAAAACAAGACAAAGAATAAAAAAATGAAGGTATTAAAAAAAGCCCTCATAATTCCTGGATACTTAATAGGAGTTGTTTTTGCACTCATAGTGTTAGCGGTTGTCATATATATTATTGTACGGTGAAGATTCTATGAATGTTAAAGAAGATAAAAAAGGTTTTTTGGGATATGAGGCTATTATAGTGATGGTAGTAGCGATTGCATTTCTAACCATTGCTATTAGAACTATAACCGATGCACAGGATCAGATAGATGAGCCTTTACGAGTCGCAACCTGCAAGAAATTTAATGAGATAAGATACGGTTTAAAAGGTATAAATCCACTTGATGAGCCTATTGGACCAAATGCATGCCGTACAATAAGTAAAACAGGAATAAATTCAATACCCACAAAAGAATATCAAAAAACATGGCAAGAACGCAAAGAGAAAACCCAGGGATCCCAAAAGGAAATAAGGGATATGGTAAAAAATTGCTGGAACCAGTGGCTTGAAGGCACTAAATTTGATATGTTCAATAAATTTCCAATAGCAGGAAATCAAAAATGTTTTGTTTGTTATACTTTTTCTATTAAAGATAAGGCAGATGAATTTACATTTCAGGATTTTGATGATTTTATTGATGAGCCTCTTGATGTAGTGGATTTGAGCGATCAATGCGCTGCAGGAGGAGGAGGCAAGTGTACAAAAGGTGGATGCACTGATAGTGTATTCAGCAGAGAAGTTATAGAGCCTGTTGAAAATAAATGCAAATATGATGAGGTATGCTGTATAACTCAAAACAGGGAAAGATGTATAGATAAAGGGGGTAAATGTTTGGAAAAACAGGATGGTGACTATGTTAAATTGTTTACAGATATAGGCTGGAATTGTGATGAAAGAAATTGTTATGTTAAGGAAAAATCAGATGACCAATGGATTTATTTTTCTTATAGGGATTATATACAAAAAAAGAACGGATTTGTAACTTATGGGATTCCTGAA
>CAZTBE010000033.1:2936-12223 GCA_964611745.1 uncultured Methanosarcinales archaeon
AATGCAAACCAATGTTTGGAGATGAATAAGATGTTTGAAAAAAAAGGACAAATATCATCAATAGCACCAGGCAAGCTTATTACGATTATCCTTATGACTGTGGCTTTTATTGCAATCTTTGCACTTTTAATCCTTATATATACTGACAAAGTACCTAATATTTTTTCTGGAGCTATAAACTGGTTAAAATGAATAAAAAAGGAAATATTCCAACCGGGATGCCTAGTTTTGCTAGCATAGGCATGGTGATTCTAGTGTTTATAATCATTGTTTCATGGATATACGGACCAGCAGTCTGGGCCAGAATGGTGGGTATAGTCCTTGCTTCAGGAGATGCTAAAATCGGAAAAGATCTGGATGAGGGTATACCTCGAAAATTTCAGATTCCAAAATATTTAGAGCAATCATTTGAAGAGTTAATCTTTGCAATGGAAAATAGCTTAAAAAAGGAGGATCAAAAACCATGTTTGGTTCCAATTGGAATAAAAATTGAGAAAAATCATAAGATCTCTGCACTTAAAGAATTTGAGGGAATGTCTATGAGAATAATACAAATTGAAGATGGAAGAGATGGCCCTAAGACAACAAAACGTTATATTGATTCAATACTGTGCGTGGTTGCAGATCAATTTGGGAGATATTCCGAAGTTTCTAACTTTGAAATTGTAGATAATAATATAAATATGTATTATTTATTTAAAAGAGATGAAAATCATATATGCTTCATACCAGCCAATAGAGACATTGAAGAAATAACAAAGCAAATGAGTGTATGTCAATAAAAATCAGAAAAAGGTGAGTTATAATGAGAAATAGAAAATCTCAAATGGGAGGAGCACTTGGTCAGATGGTTATGGTGGTATTTATAGTATTTCTACTTTTTGCCTTGTGGAGTCAAAAATATGGGAAAGCAAAAGCAAGCACAGATTTTGTTTTCGATTGTCTCGAGGACAGCGATAAGGATGGTGTTTCTGATTGTGATGATGAATGTCCATGCGATCCTGATGAAGATTTACAAGATTTAAATCATGGATGTAAAAGAAAGGTAAATATTAATGAAGAGGGTTTTAATCGTGAAAATTATGCAAAATGTCTGAAGAAAGATGAGATAGGTTAAGTTTAGAAAAACCCAATAACGCTGGATGACACTATGATTAAAAATAAAAAATCTCTTTTTTTTGGTGTGGTTCCATTAGTTGTGTTGGCGCTATCTGTATTCCTTTTTTTTGTTGTATTTGTCGGATCCAGCTACATATTTAAAATGATTTTTAAAAGTTCAGGAGACAGTTATACACGGGATTTTGAAGGCTTTGTTGATGACATTAATAGGCTTGGGCTGGGTGTATCTCCTCCGGATTTAATAAAATTAAAGAAAAAATCAGCAATAATCGGTTTCAGTAAAGGCGCAGATATATATGAATGCATAGATTGTTATAGCAGCAAAATTCAGCATATAAATGTCCTTAAACCGCAAAAACAGGAATGCGAAAATAATGCGTGTGTTTGCCTTTGTATTGAAAACTTTCAGTTTGCGGAATATGAAGGAGACCCGATAAAATACGGCTTTTGCCCAAAATTTGAATGCAAAGAATTAGAGCAAAACATAATAGAGGAGGCATCAATACCTGGCGGAGGATACTGGAAGAATGGATTCTTATTTGCAAATGATGTTTCTGAAGCAAATGGCTTAAGAGATTTTAATCCGCAGATAGACCCGCTTATTGTTGAGAAAAGGCAGAATATTGTTGGGATTTGCAGCCGCGATATGCTGGAATACAGAGCTGGATTAGGTTTTGATAGCTGCATAATAACAGCCTATGACCTGGCAAAAAAACTAGAAGGGCAGGATAAACCTGATGAGGCAATAGAAAAATACTCAGATTTTATAGCAAACCACGAATCCGGAAGGGAAGTGGAAAACTCATTGTTTAGGATAGGAAATATCTATATGGAACAAAATAAATACCAATTAGCTGAAAATATTTTTCTTAAACTCGTTAACGAACATCCAAACACGCACCACAAGACCAAATCCATTGAAAATCTTAATGAATTGGGAGTATCTGTTCCTGAAATTTCAGAAGAAGATGATGTTGAAACAGAAACCACTGCCTGAATAATTAAAAATATTTATATACTCATTTCTAAGGATTTATAATTTATGTCAAAAAGAGGTCAGATTGAAACTGTATTTCTTGCTCTGCTTGTTATAGGGCTTGTCGGAGGCTTCTCTTTGTATTACAGCCATAAATCTTTTGAAACTGACAAACTTAATCTAAAGGTAGCAGCTGTCAAAGATATCGCATTGATAATTGGAACTATGTATGCATCTCCTCATGATATCGAAGTCGAATATGATGTTGATCTAAGGAGATTTATAGTTGAGATATCCCAAAATAAAGTAAAAATTCATGACGCTTCGTCTGTTAGTCTAGATGTAAATAACAAAATACAGGGAAAGGATAAAACTTTCTCACAATACAGCTTTGTTCCAGTTAAGGATAACTATGATTCCAGCTTTGTTCCAGTTATCCTTGACGGCCCAAAAAAACTTGTTTTCAGCAAAAAGAATGGAGAATTAACTATAACAACCTAAAATGAACATGTTAACTTTTAAGAAAGCCAGAGCAGATATGATGGGGTATATCCTTTTCTTAGGATTGTATATAGTGGTACTGGCATTTTCCAGCGTATTTATCTTATCTACATGTTATTACACTGTAGAAAGAGCTGCGAACATACCCGAAGATGTTGAAGATGAGTTAGTCCTAATACCCAGATTCTATAATTCAGAAAATTGTTTTGCTTATAAAGATGATATTGGAAGAGTCCATACAAGGGTAATTGATATGGAAAAATTTAAGCAAGAAAACATAGACAAGTGCTTTCCGGAAAGCAATGTAAAATATGATTTTTCTTTATCATTGGAAGTTCCTGAACTTGCTCTTAATGTTGATCCGGTGAACACTTCTTATTGGGAAGATGATCTGCTGGTAAAAAAAATCGTAGAGGATGTTTTTGTTTTATATGATGATGCAAGGTATGATGCAAAATTGAAAGTTAGCATTAAAAATGGACAATAAAAAAGGATCAGTGGATTTTGGAACTATATTTGGCTATATCTTTTATGTATTTGCATTCATCTTTATTATTATGATTGTCATTATATTTGGTTTTTTTGAAACTAAAGAAGCCTACGAAGAGTTCACATATTCTATAGATGAAGCAGATGTAATTGGAGATTTAAACATATTCCTTGAACTTGATGCTGATAATGGAAAAAAAGTCCTGGACATCATAGTAGAATCATACATTGATGATGATTATACAGAAGTAGAAAAGATAGCTGAAGCGCATTTTTCAGAGACTCATAAGAACTGGAGGCTGGCTGTACTTGATAAGAATCGTTATGCTGCCTATGCACGGGACTTTGATTCGGGTATTAGCAGCACTGCATCCCAGAGCGAGGTTCAAATACCCCTCTTAGAGAAAGACTTTGAATTAATAAGCATAGTATTTCAGATAGGCGAGGGAGTGTTAGAATAAGAATGTTCAATAAAAAAGCAGATGCAGGAGCAAGATGGTATATTTTGTTATTGGCAGCTGTAGCAAGCTTGATATCCTGCTTATTTAGTTCAGCAATATCGGATGTGGTAATTATTCCTAAAGTGGGAGAATTTCCTATTGCCTTACACACGTCGTTAGAACAGAATAATAATATCAATTCTATAACTGATAATATTATGAAACAAATTAGCAAACAGACTATAGATGATCTTAATTTAGGTTCAACAAGCGAATTTGAAGACACATTTGAAGAGAGATATGATCAATTTAAAGAGAATAAACCTGAAGATTTTAATCTGGATTTTTCTGATATAATATATGAATTTTCTGTTGAAAACGAAAAAGGAGAGTTTTTTATAAAAGGAATAACAGATAATGATCTAGAAATACCAATGAAACTAACAGAAAAATATGGAAGAAGTGAAAAACAAATCGGGAGAGTATGGATAAACCCTTCTTTTAAAATTCCTATTGATCATGATTTCATATAATGAGGCAAAGACTTGAACATACAAAACTATATAAAGAATAATATCTTCCACCAAAAAAATGATAAAAATTCCTTATGAGCAGATTGCTGAGAGAATAAAAAAAGAGGCCAATATTTCTGAAAGCGAGCTTACTGGAAAAATAGACCAAAAGATGAAGCAGCTTTCTGGACTGATAAGCAAGGAAGGCGCTGCGCATATTGTTGCCAACGAATTAGGAATAAAGCTTTTTGACGCTTTTACAGGCAAACTGCAAATAAAAAATATTATTGCTGGATTGAGAAATGTAGACACTGTTGGAAGAGTCCTGCAAACTTATGAATTAAGGGAATTTACCACGAACGAAAGGCAGGGAAAAGTTGCTTCTTTAGTTATTGGAGATGAAACAGGAACTGTAAGGGTTGTTATGTGGGGAGATCAAGCCGAGAATATAAAAAACATAAATAAAGATATGACACTTAAAATAGTTGGAGGATATGTTAAAGATAATAACGGGAGTATTGAGCTGCATCTGAATGACAGAAGCCAGGTTATAATAAATCCTCCTGGCGAAAGTGTAAAAAATGTTAAGCAATATACTGCAGAAAGGAAAACTATAGCCAAACTAATAGAAAATGAAAATGCAGAGATTTTAGGAACTATAGTGCAAATATTTGATCCAAGATTTTTTGAAGTATGCCCGCAATGCAGCAAAAGAGTAAAGAGCGCAGAAGGCGCTTTTGTATGCGGCACACACAACAATGTCGATCCTGATTTCTCTTATGTACTTAACTTGATTGTGGATGACGGCACTGAAAATATAAGGACAGTTTTTTTTAAGGATAGTATGGAGAAGCTTATTAGTTCTAATAAGGAAAAAATTTTAGTGTATAAGGATAGTCCAGATAAGTTTGAAGAAGTAAAAACAGAACTGTTGGGAAATATTGTAAAAATAAGCGGAAGAGTAAAAAAGAATTTGTTTTTTGACAGGATAGAAATAGTAGCAAATGATGTTTCTTTAAATCCAAATCCAGAGGAAGAGATTAAAAGGCTGGATGAGGAAGTTAAGAAAGTCGAAAGTGATTAATAAAAATTCTAAGTATTTATTTTGTACTTAATGGTATTATTGTGTCTTTGTCAAGCAACAATAAGAAATCATTCAGCCTCACTCCCAGCATACCAATCAGATGCTAAAATGAGTGAAACGTCTTCCATTGTTGATGTTTTTGTATGGCATGCTTTAGCAAGCTCTTGAACAAAAGCATTGAAAGTAATATTAAGATCAATTCCAGTTAAAGCATAGTATATTCGATATCGAAGAATTTCCCCATCCTCATTCATAGCTAATAAAATCCTTCCCAAGATTCTACCATCATGCTCTGCCCATGCAATTCTTTTGTTAACATCAATAGCGTTAGTAATGGTATCTCCACCATGACCACCATCCAAGGCAAGACAGCTACCGGAAACCCTTTCTCCCATCTGAAGTACTTTTAACGGATTAAGCTCAAGATACACTTTTGCATTAGTGATACTTGTAATAGTTTTAATACCTCCTTCTAAAGATTTAATTGTTTGTAGATGTTGTTTAATATCCTGTACAACAACTTGATTTGGACTATCTTTTATTTTTATAAAATCCTCTTCCATGTGTTCTTTTGTTGTTTGAACATTCAATTCTTTAAAATGCTGCAGAACTTCCTTGATGTTTTGTTCAATAAGCTGTGCCTGATGTTCTGCTCCTTCTTTGCTTTGAACTGGCAAGATCTTCTCAAAACCATAGATCCATGGTTCCATAGCAATACCTTTGCTTTTCATCTCTGATATAAATTCTAAGCTCTCTGGTTGATCATATGGGAAACAATCAGGAATCTTTTTTTCAGGATAAAAATTACCTAGGCCAACCTGTTCTAAGAATAACTTTGCTTCAGGATTATCATTTTGCATTGCAATCTGCAATGCAAATGATAAGTCATCAAGATACTTTATTCCAATGTCTTTATTTATACCAATCCCCACATATGAACGCCATGTTTCTTCAAATTTATTTATTGTAACATGCCCAATATATTCTACTATTAAGGGTGTTATAATTTTGCTGATCTTATCCATTGTTGCTCTTCGTATTTCAATATTTGGATTTGATAACTTTTCAATATCTCGGTCTAACGCAATAATATTTTTTTCAATATTTTTTTTCATTGTTTGTTGAGCGAGAAAGATATAGGTGTTACGTATGTTTTGTTTTATTTTCTCTGAAGGATATTCTCTGGGATTAAGGTTAAATGTCCGAACAATCTTGGCAAACTGTAAGATTTCAGCACTGACAGAACTCTCATACAATGTTAATGTGCGTATATACTTTAGAATATTAATCATATGTGACGGCTGTTTGTCCATTACTATTAATATGAAATCTGAAAAAGCTCTTAGTACGCTTCGAGGTATTTTACTCATAGACTCAAATATACTTAATTTTTGACGATTTGAAGCGATCGATTTCACAAATTTTATGTAGATTTTCCAATCCTCCTCAGATTTTACTATATATTTAATAGCAGGCAATCCAAAGGCAAGAAAAAAGGCCTTCTCCCCGCTTACCGCATTTATTATTTCAACAAAGCCTTCGACAATCTCAGGCCATATCCGGGGATTTTTTTTAATTAAATCTTTAACAGCAGGTAAACCATATTTGAATAAGTATTTCTTATCATCTCCTGCTGCTTTTGCCATTTCAACAAAACCTTTAACTATATTATCCCAACCGATCTCGTTTATTTTGCCATTTACAGTAGACAAACCATAATTAAATAAAATACTTGTATCCCTACCAGCTGCTTTTCCTATTTTAATTATCCCCGGCCACATACTTACATCACTTAAATCTATAATGTACTTAACATAAACCATCCCAAAATAATACCTCTTCCCCCCATCATCTCTAATTGCATTTATCATTTCAACAAATCCTTCAACAATAATCGGCCAATTTCCTTTCTCAGTTATTTTCTCAATATTGCGTAAATCTCTAAAGACAATATATGCACTCCTTCTTACATCTCTTTCTATACTTATATCCGATGCAGCTTTTGTTATTTTAATTATCCCCGGCCACATCCAGGGATTTTTTCTAATTAAATTTTTAACAGGAGTCAAACCAATTCCAAACAATTCACTAGAAAACACTCTTGCTGCTTTTGCCATTTCAATTATTCCCGGCCACATCCAGGGATTTTCCATAATCAAATCTTTAACAGCAAGCAAGCCATTTTGGAAAAGATAATTGGTACTCTTACCTGCATATTTTACTATCTGGGTTGTTCCACCCCAATGCTTAACTAAGAAATCTGCAAATTTAGGCTCACTTTCAACAGGAAAACCAAACTCTTTAAGTTGTTCTATTCTTTTTTTATATTCTTCTTGGGTTACTTCTTGAATGGCATATTTTCCTAATTTCTCCTCTGCCTGTTCCAACTGCTTAAATAACACAACCAAAGTCCTTATTCCGGGATTTCTATTATCCCCCAAAGCTTCATCAATCTTTAATTCAACAGCTTTCCAATCTTCTTTTTCTATTAAATCATGAATGTCTCCCCCATAAGCTAATTTTTTTATAATACTATTTTGGCAAACTCTTAACTTTAATTTAAATTGCTCAAAATATCTTCTGTCCTGGATAGACAATTCAAGCTCTTCAGCACTCAACACCCTTTCTAATTTTTTAATCCACCTATTTAATCTTCTTACAATACTCTCAGAATACCTATTACAGGTTCTTGCTTTTGCTTTATAAAATTCTAAAAGATTTTCAACTTCTACATGGTCAGGCTGCTGATTTAATAATTGTTCAATATCCTCAACATCTTTTTTAAATTCTTTTAATATCTTAAATTCCTTCATAGAAAACTTTAAGTCTTTGTGAATATATTTCTCTGATTTCTCTATTAACTTATTTAAGTCCATTAATATTATTTTAAAAATAACAAATATATAAATAATTCTATTACAAACTTTAATACATGTTATATCCGCCTTTTCATAAACAATTCACAACAATTTTTAAAAACTCTAAATATTATATGTTAAGAAAATGATGTATTATACCCATTTAGCATTTGGATTACTTGTTTCATTACTTTCTATAAATTTTTTTAATATCCAAAATAAACTGCTTTTTGTTTTAATTGCAATATTATTCTCTATTTTTCCTGATATTGATGAAAGGAAATCAAAAATTGGAAGAGAGCATAAGATAATCTCAACAATAATCAATTTTATATTTGGGCATAGGGGTTTTTTTCATGCTATATACATTCCGTTAATATTGTATTTTATCTTTTATTATATAAACAATGAGATAGGAATAGCAATCTTAACAGGTTATTTTTCACATTTACTTGCTGATGGCTTAACAAAAAACGGAATAAGGCCTTTATATCCAATAATCAATAAAAAAATCAATGGACCGATAAAAACAAACTCAATACTGGAAAAAACATTATTTTTGATAATAATCATATTAATTCTGTATGTATTATTAATATCTATTTGAAAATATATATTAAAGAAGCACTGGACATTCTGAAACCTCAAAATATTGGCTTTATAAAGCTTGAAACGCAAAAATCCAATTTTTCTATCCACTGGACATTTGCGGATGAGGTATTTAAATGAGTTAGTCCCTATAATATCTGTTATGTGCATAATGCATATAGCACCTCCATCCCTGGAGCTGTGAAGTTTACACTTTACATGTTCATAATTAAGGGGATGTTGAAATAAAACGCGAAAGCAACGAGGTTAGTAAATATGGAAAAAGTAAAAACCGAGACAGTTTCTGGTAATATGCCAGAAAAAAAGTTTTCTACGGGTGGCTTAACAGCTACTATTTGGGAAAACCAAGGAAAAAATAAGGAAGGGCTGGATGTCAGTTATAAGACTGTGTCATTCCAGAGAAGATATATGGACAAGAATGGGGAATGGCAGAGTACAAACACCCTGAGAATAAATGATCTTCCAAAAGCTTCTTTGGTGCTGCAAAAGGCTTATGAGTACATTGTAATGAAAGAGCTGCAAAATGCAGCTTAATTCATACACTTTTCTTTTTTATTTTTTAATCTAAAAAACCAATGAAAAATCAACGATTTTTCAAGCACGCGAAAATCGAAGATTTTCGGTGTCCCAAAAATTTGAAGAATTTTTCAGGACATAAAAAGTATGAAATACTTTTTATATAAAAAAAAATATAAAAGG
>CAZTBE010000034.1:0-12132 GCA_964611745.1 uncultured Methanosarcinales archaeon
GAGGAGGTGGCACCGTAACAGCAACTTCTGCAGGAATTGAAAAAACGCATTTCTATACATCCATACCAAAAGGAAAGGAAACAAAAATAAATGTAAACAGGAAAAATATCGCATTTACTAGAACAGAATTTACTGCAAACAAAGAGCTGAAAAGGGTTACTTTAACTATTAGATCGTTAGATGAAAATAAGACCTCAAATATAATGCTGGGAAATGTTTACCAATATGTTGAGATTGAGACTGACGGAATAACTGATAATGATATTGGCAATGTAAAGATTGAATTTGATGTCAATAGCTCCTGGATCATTAATAACAATCTTGATGCAGACACTGTTATTTTAAACAGATATAATGATGGTTGGAAAGAGCTTAGTACCAAAAAAATTAATGAAAGCAGCAATAAAACATCATATGAAGCAATAAGTCCTGGTTTCTCATTATTTGCGATAACTACACTCAAGCCTAAAGAAATAGAGAAAAAAATTATTGAAACTAAAGTTAAAGAAACTGCAAAAATTAAAGATAATGCTACAGTTCTAGAGCCTACGGCAGTAGAAGAAGTTAAAGAAAAGGAAAAAGAAAAAACAAGATCCTTCTTCCTTGGTCTTTTAATGATGATTTTAATTATAGTTGTAGGTGTATTGGTTTACACCCTAATTTTTGACGGATCTAAAATAAAAAAGAATCATGGGAAGCTTATAAAGAATATTAAATTCAAAGGCAGCGAACATAAACATAGAAAGTGATAAGGAATGTGGGTGGAAATAGCGAAAAATAGCTTACTGCCCGCATATCTAATATTAGTTTCTACAATTGATAATTTAACACAAATATACCCCTTTTTAGTGAATACAGAACAAAATATTTATAAATGGTACGAGCCTAGCTAATATTCATGAAGCTCTCTAAGGCTGTCAAAGGTTTTACTACGGGGATAGTAGGTGTAGCTGTTGTAGTGGGAGGAATATCAATCGGTTCGATGTTTAATCCCGAAAAATCAACATTAGAAACAATGCAACAGATTGCAGGTATAAACCGGTTTGTTAATCCATATCCTTACGCGTCATCAACTTTTTCAGAATTTAAAGCTCCTGAAATAACCCTAGAAGAATTAGATGATTACTACCAAATGCTTGAAGAAAAAATAGACTTTTATGACAATCAACTAAAAGCTCAAGGATTGACACCTTCTTTATACATAAATGAAAGAAAATATCAAGAAAGGCTTTTTTCAAAATTAGATTTAAACCAGAATTCTTTGATATTTAATAATGAAGGGTTTGAAGTCACAATGACCGAATATACAGAAGAGTTGAATAACGAAAGGAAAAGCCTTGAGGACGTTACAGACCCAGAAGAAAGAGATTTTAAACTTGGTTTAATTGAAATTCTTGAAGAACAAATTGACCATTACAATGGCTTGTTGGGGACATTGAGAAATAACGGCATTAATCCGGATTATGTAAAAAGAGTTTCTATAACGCAAGAACAAGTAGATGAACAACAAATTGAGATTATGGGAATATTATCTTCTCTTTATTCCTTACCTGGCCAAACTCCAATAGTAGGTTTGTCAGCGCTTGATAATAGAGTCGAGTCTAATGGAGGTGTTGTATTCAAATTAGGAACAACACAGACTGCTGAATTGTATAATGGCGGAAAGCGGGAAATAGAAGTGTACGATTTTAGCACCCCTACAGGCGCATATCTGCCTTTAGCCCATGGATTATCCCATTGGCTGCAGCATACATCAAATGAAAGGGATGGAATGAATATAGAATTTAATGAGACCAATGCTCAACTTTTTTCATACAATATTGCATCTATTGCTGCTGAAAGGGGCAATATAATTGAGGGTTTTGCTCTTGCACGAGCTCTACAAAACAATATTTACTATCTGATGTCATATGTTTATGCAGAGCAAGGCGGTGGATGGCCTTTAGATGATAAAGAGCCTACACATTATGCCTCGCCTTCAGCTCCAGATTATCAAAATATGCTAAAATATTCGATTTTGCCTGCACAGGTCATTATTTCTGCCCAGAAAAGCGGTAATCCGATCTGGCAAACATCGGTGGGCAATTTAGATTTACAACCGGTTTTAGATTTTATTAATTAATAATCTCAAGCAACCTTGACTTCTGTAACATCAAAATACCTCTTAACAATGCCCTTGATTGAATTTATATTATGTCTATCCCGACCTATTAACAAACCTTTTGTTTTTACATCAGCACAATAAATATTAATCATCCCTTCCTCTTCTTTTATCTCTTTAGCCTTAAGCGGATAAATTAAATTCTGAACAAACTGCAAAACATCGTTGTTAAATTCTATTAGCCTTATCTTTTTCTTCAGGGTATTTTCAACCCTTTTTATGTTTGAGCCTTGTTTGCCTATGGCCTTTCCCATCTCATTCTCATGCACAATAAATATAATGTTATCATTAACAATACAATCCTTTACCTTTGCCCCTGTTAACGATTCAAAAAGAGATATATACTTAATCACATCTAGATTATATTTTATCCTTGCCACTTAACTAACCACCTTTCAATATAGACAGAACAGAAATAGAAAAAGGTTTTTTGCATATCACACCCAATTCTTCATTAGGATAATTTACTTTTACAGTTTCAGCTTTGCTCAAACCAGCATAATAGCTTAAATCATCAAGAACGCGTTCAGAACAATTTGAGCTTATAATTACTTTCTCCACCTTGCCCAATTTAAGATTTTTAATAGTCCTTTCTGTGCCGACAACAAAATTTTTCGCTTTAATGATCTTCTTTATTTCAGTTGATGTAAGTGATTTTTTACGTGGCATTTTTATCAATTATAATTATTTTCATTATTTATTGTGTTTTTATTTTTTTGGTTTCATGATCAGATCAGGAACTCCTGTTCCGATAGGCACAGCCTGGTTTAGCATGACATTTTCAACAACAGAGTTAAGATTGTCAACTTCTCCAATAAGAGCAGCGTTTATTATATGTTTTATTGGCGTTTCAAAGCTGGCTCGCGCCAAAGCAGACGCTTTCTCGCTTACAACGCCATACCTTGTGATTCCCTTCAGGATTCCGGAAACACACATCGTATCTGCTACTAACATTATATGCCTTATGTCTACATTAAAGCCCTGATTTTCTATCACTTTGTAAACCTCATCAATTATTGCCTGTCTTGCTGCCTCTATGCCAAAAACTTCCTGAATCTCAAAGATATTGTTGGTTGTTGTTCTGAATGCATCAACCCCTTCAAGCTGCAAAACTTCTGAAAGATTTGAGCCGGATGTCATGATTATATATTCGTCATCTCTCTTTACCGGCAGTACCTGGTTAATATCTTTTATCCCCTTGATATGTATACCCTTTATTTTTTCCTTTGCTTTGTATATATCATTAAGGCTTTCTTCTTTGCTGCGACTTTTTAACAAAATAGAATCTTTGTTATCCTTTACATTAAATCCCTTCAGCTGCTTGGTAATGCTGCTAATCACCTGGGAATTTGTTAAGTCAAGGCTTTTCATTCTTTCTTTATCCAGCTTTACATCAATTTCTGAGTCAACAAGGCTTATAGAAAATTCCAGAGCTATATCGCTTAATTTTGTCTCTTTGAGAGAAAGTGCAAATTTCTTTATGTCTTTGCCCTTTGAATATGACTGCTTAAGATGAATTTCCATTGCCGGCGTTTGTAGATTTTTTCTTCCGTCAAGGATCTCTATAATTCTTGGGAGCCCCAATGTAACGTTCATCTCCGCTACCCCGGCAAAATGGAACGTGTTTAACGTCATTTGGGTTCCTGGCTCGCCTATGGATTCTGCCGAGAGAATGCCGACTGATTCTCCTGGCTGTATCTTGGCATTCTGGTATTCTGTTACTGTGTTATCAAGTATTTTTCTCAGCTTTGTCTGATTTATGGCTCCCTTCTTTTCAATATACTCCTGTATATCTGTAAGTATCTTCTTAGGAAGTTTATCTGCATATTCATCCATAAGTTTTTCCATTTTAACCAACTGATTTGACTATTCTTTTAACATTTATAAAACCTTTTTCAGATTTTGAAACGTCTATGCCGTCTTCGCCATAATCAAATTGTATTATCTTATTTGAAGCGTCTCTCACAGTACCATCATATTCAATCTTTAAATCCTGCATAGCGTTTGCAAGTCTTCTGTACAGATATCCTGATTTAGGTGTCCTTAAGGCAGTATCCATTAAACTATCTCTGCCTGTCATTGCGCCAAAAAAGAATTCTGTTGGTGTCAGACCTGTCTTAAACTTTTCACTTATAAAACCGCGGGCTTCTGAACTCAGGTCGTTTTTCTTAAATGCTGATAAGGTCCTGCTTTCAAATCCTTTCTCTATTCTCTTGCCCCTCATAGCCTGCTGTCCGACACAAGCTGCCATTTGTGCTAAATTTAACAAGTTTCCCCTTGCCCCAGATTGCGCCATTATCATCGTATGGGAATTCTTGTCGGCAAAATTTGCAACAATCTCTCCAGTGTCGTTTCTTGCCTTGTTCAAAACTTCCAGAATTCTTAATTCAAGGGTTTCTTCTAAATTTTTTCCTGGAAATGTTTCCAGCTTATTGTCTTTATACCTCTCTATTAAGTTACCAACCTCTTTTTTAGCATTGTTAAGAGTTTCCATCACTTTTAATCCTGCATTTTCCGGAAGGTCTGTATCTGAGACAGCGCATGTAAAGCCATTCCTCAACAAAACTTCTATTCCCAGCCTGAAAATTTTTCCCAGGATATCGATAGTAAAATGCTTCCCGTATTTCTTGTGTATATTTCTTAAAAGCAGGCCAGAGCCTTCCCCTAAGTTGCTCCTGTCCATGTACCCTTCCACGAGTTTTCCGTTTTTTATTGCAACTTCCTCATCTTGTTTTGTTTTTCCGGTAAAGTTAAAATCCTCTGGTATCAAAACAGAAAATACTTCTTTTCCGTCTATTTTTTCTTTTCTTGGCAATTTTGAGAATTCATCTATCCCTATGGACGCCAAAAGGTCTATTGCGTCATTCCTGTTTAAAATCATATCTTTTGTAAGCAGATAGTTTCCTGAGATTGCATCTTGGACACAGCCAATTATGCTTAAGCCGTATCTCAAAGAAATAAGCTGTGTCTGCACTTCCATCAATATTTCTGCTTCTGCTCTTGCTTCCTCTGTCTGAGGAATGTGCAGGTTCATCTCATCACCATCAAAATCAGCATTGTATGGGTGGCACACAGCAGGATTTAACCTCAATGTTTTTCCGGGTAATACCCTAATCCTATGGCACATCATTGACATTCTATGCAAGCTGGGCTGCCTGTTGAAAACCGCTAAATCTCCATCCATAAGATGCCTCTCAACAGTATAGCCTGGCTGTATCTCTTCTAAAGATGCCTCTTTAGTTTCATCAGTAATCTTCTTCTTTTTCCCATCAGGCCTGATTATATAATTTGCACCAGGGTATTTTTTAGGGCCTTTTTCTATAAATTTCTTTAAATATTCTATATTCCATGTGTTAACCTTTTCAGGCACTGTAAGCTTTGTAGCTATTACATCAGGCACTCCAACTTCATTAAGCTCAAGCATAGGATCCGGGCTTATGACAGTTCTTGCGCAGAAATTTGTCCTCTTACCAGCCAGATTATGCCTTATCCTGCCTTCCTTGCTTTTTATTCTCTCTGTTAATGTTTTTAATGGCTGGCCGGACCTGTGTCTTGCCGGAGGTAATTGGGCAATGGCGTTATCAAAATATGTTGTCACATGGTATTGCAATAAATCCCATAAATCCTCAACTATAATTTCCGGAGCTCCTGCATTTATATTTTCAAATAATCTTTGGTTTATCCTGACTATATCGCCAAGTTTATGTGTTAAATCATCTTCGCTTCTTTCACCGCTCTCTAAGGTTATGCTGGGCCTCATAGTTACTGGAGGTATTGGCAATAGCGTCAAAACCGTCCACTCAGGCCTGATATAGGGCGTCACTAATCCAAAGAGAAATGTATCTTCATCAGGTATTTTCTCAAGTCTTGCCCTTATTTCTATGGGGCTTACCCTTTTATCATCCTCAATGAAAGTAGTTGGTTTGTCAAGAGTAATTTTTTTCTGGCGTGCTTTGCAGTGAGGGCATTTATTAATTGTCTTTAAACTTGCTATTATCTCTTTTATCTTATCTCTTCTTCCCTCTAATCCCTTCTCTTTTTCCACTGCATCCAGGATTTCATTATATTTGCTTATCTTATTTTTAGGTATCAAAATTCTGCCGCAGTCCCTGCAGGTTGATTTTAGAAGGCTCAGGATTATGGCTACAAATTTAACATGTATAATTGGCCTTGCAAATTCTATATATCCAAAATGCCCAATACACTCTTTTAATTTCGAGCCGCAGGTCTTGCACCTTAACCCGGGATCAATAACTCCCAGTCTTATATCCATTAAGCCGCCATCTACCGGATAGCCTTCTTTATCATAAAGCTCAGGGGTCACAATTTTTGCAGAGGCCATATCTTTGATAACCTTTGAGCTTAAGACAGAAAAAACAATGCTTTTTACTCTCTTATAGACATGGGTTTCCTGTTCTATCCTTTCCCAGTTCTTTTCTTTTGTTTTTCCTTCTGCCTTTGCATCTTCTGCCTTTTCTTCTGTTTTCTCTTCTGTAGTTTTTTCTTCTGTAGTTGCCTCTTCTTTATTCTCTTCTGCTTTGGTTTCTGCTTCTTTAATCTCTTCCTTAGCTTTTTCTTCTGTTTTTTCTTCTACTTTAGTTTCTACTTTTCCAACGGAGTTGGTGCCGGAAATCTTTGATTTCCCAGCATCCTCTGCTTCTTTGCCTGTTTTCTCTTTAGTTTTTACAGGTTCCTTAGCTTCAGTTTTTTCTTCTTTTGTTTCCTTAACTTTTTCTTTCTTTTCTGCCATTTTATTATTAATTATGATTCAATATTTTTTATTTCATTCAATTTTATTTTTCCATTAATTTAATTTTTGATTGAATTTTTTTATTGTAATTTTTTATTGTTTATTTTTATTGAAACTAATATTTGCTTTCTAACTGTAATTTTTGGTATATTCCTAATGACTTGAATTCGTCAAGTATTAACTTGAATGCATAACTTAGCTCCACATCAGTTATCTCAACATTTTCTCCGCATACAGGGCAGTAACTCTTTCCCTTGTATTCATCTTTGATTGCTATTAGCCCGCAGTTTTCACATACAGGAACAATTGTTTTATCAGAGTCAAACCTTTCCTTCAAAAGCAAGGATGCGCCATGCGCAATAAAAGTATCTTTTTCCATCTCTCCCAATCTTAAGCCGCCTTCCTTGGCGCGGCCTTCTGTTGGCTGTCTTGTAAGCAGTTGTATTGGGCCTCTAGCCCTTGAATGGATTTTGTTAGCTACCAGATGTTTCAACTTCAAATAGTACATATCGCCCACAAATATTTTAGCCTCCATTATCTCTCCTGTTATCCCGTTATAGAAAGTTTCTACGCCATTTTCCCTAAAGCCTAATGATTTTAACTCTCCTCTTAGCTTCTCTTCCGGTTCAGCATCAAATGTAGTTCCATTGATGTACCTTCCGGCTAAAGCCCCTACTTTTCCGCCAAGAAGCTCTATTAAGTGGCTGATTGTCATACGTGAAGGTATACCGTGAGGAGAGAATATCAGATCAGGAACTATTCCTGATACAGAGAAAGGCAGATCTGCTTCCGGAACTATTAATCCAACTACTCCCTTTTGGCCATGCCTGCTGGTAAATTTATCCCCTATCTCTGGGATTCTTTCATCCCTTAATCTTACCTGCACCAGCCTGTTTCCTTCCTCATTCTCTGTCAATAAAACAAAATCAACAATCCCTTTTTCACCGTGTTTCATGGTTACAGAACTTTCTCTTCTGGTGCCGGAAGCTAAATTATATTCCTCCAGGGAACTTAAGAACCTAGGTGGGCTTGTCTTGCCTATAACAACATCTCCTTCTGCAACCTGCGCTTCCGGATAGATTATGCCATCCTGCTCCAAAAATCTATAATCTCTCTCACTTTTATATCCTTTGACATCTTTATCCGGTATGCTTATCTGGTCAATTAATCCTCCGGAATACCTGAGTTCTTCTGAGATGCTCGGCCTAAAATATGTAGACCTTCCAAAACCTCGTTCTATAGAAGCCTTATTGACTATTATTGCATCTTCCATATTGTATCCCTTATAGCTCATTACAGCTACAACAATATTCTGGCCAGCAGGGTGTTTGCTATAATCGCTTATGTCATGCATAATTGATTTTACTATTGGCGCTTGCGGATAATGCAGTAAATTAACATCCATATCCATCCTTACTGCATAATTAGAAGCATACAACCCCAAGGCTTGTTTTTGGTTTTTAGAGCCCGCGTTTACACGTGTAGATTGGCTAAAGTTCCCATACGGAACTAAAGAAGTTATCAAGCCGAACATCGCTAATGGCGTTATCTCCAGATGAGTATGCTCTGGAGTGATATCTTTTTCAAAAAATGCCACTAGAGAATTTTCCTCTTCTCCGGCATCTAAATATTCAATGATGCCTTCCTTAATCAGGTCATTCCATGAAATTTCATTTTTTTCCAGCTGCTTGATATGCTTTTCTGTCAACAATGGCTGGCCGTCTTTTATTATTATCAACGGCCTCCTTGATCTGCCCTTGGAAGTTTCTATAAAAACTTCATCTGCTTTCTCATTATTGTAAATGTTAAGATTGGATACCATATTGCCGGCCCTTCTCTCATCTCTAATGCGGGCAACAAAACTGGCTGGATCATCTACATTTCCTACAAATTTGCTGTTTAGGTATACTTCTGTCATTTTAGTATCCAGTTAATGTAAGATTAGTTTGACTCTTATTAGTTTGATTAATATATGAACCAATTTCTCTACCAAAACGGGTTAATTTTAATTCAAGAGTTTTTCCAGGAACTTGGTCTTGGACTGGATTTTCAGGTAGAGATTCAAAAATTCCAAAGCCATGCTCATTAGGAACAGCTTTAAAAATCCCTAAGCCATACATTTTAGCTAGTGTATCATCTGTTTGTCGAACCAATCCAGGATATATAGGGTTACCACCAAATCCGGTTTTCAATAATGTACTTAGTTGTGTTTCTCCTGCAACGTCACGATAAGCCTTCAATGTATCAATTCTACCAAAATTACGTTGAGTTCTTTCAATAATATCCCGATGGACTCCTAAAAGGTTTTCATCTACAAATTTTACTATTTCAGCTTTTTTCTCCTCAGACAAATAAGTAAGTTGTAACCCATAAATATCTTCTAATGATTCCTTTAGACTATTTACCATTCCCGTCACAAGACTTGCTATATTTTTCATTTTCTTTTTAATGCAATTTTTTCATTGAAAAATTTTATATATTTTGATTATTATTTTTTATTTTTAGTTGTTATTTTTCATTTGTATTATTTTCAATTGTAAAAATGTTTTGTCAAAAACCACCCATCAGAGATGGGTGGCATGATTTCAGTAGCTTCACTTTCAGGTGGTTTTTGATGCTCGGAATTCCACCAATAAGGAGTGGTTTTCGAGCACTACTCATTCCACCAATTAAAAATTGGTGGAATTCCGTTGTTTAAATTTGAATTTTTTATTGTGTTTTTATTATTGAACATTTATTTATCTAATAACTTTTAAATTGAAATTTTTCAGTTGTTTTATTATTTCATCTTCATCAGAGTCATTTGAAATAGAGCACAGCAAGGATAAGTTCTTTCTCAAACCAATATTAGTTCCTTCAGGAGTTTCTATAGGGCATAATCTTCCCAAATGTGTACTGTGCAGCTCTCTGGCTTCAAAATTTTCCTGGGACGCGCTTAATGGGCTTACAACTCTTTGTAAGTGGGATAACATTTCTAAATAATTCAATCTTTGAATTCTCTGGCTTATGCCTTTCCTGCCGCTAACCCAGTTTCCTGTTGCCATAGAAGAATAAATCCTCTGTGTGAGTAATTTGTCCCTTATCAAATTCTTTATAGTAGGAAATTTGCCACGCTTAACCATCCTCTGGAAATTATACAATAAGTCTCCTATAAGCACCTTTAAGTTAAGCCTAAGCAAATCTGCAAGCAGGTCTCCTGATAACTTCAGCTTTTTATTCATGTAATGGTCCTTATCATCTGTATTGAGCTTTCCTCTTGACACCTTCAAAAATTTCTTGATCATCTTGCATAAGTTATAAGCCTTGAAAATCCTGTCTTCTTTCTTTATTCCGAGATGTGGCATCAGATATTTGTCAAGTATTTCCCTCATCCTTTCTGTCCTTACTTCTTTTGACTGGGTAACTCCTACCTTCTTTGCAATAAAATCCAAAGCCTCTTCCTCGGTTTTTATGCTCGAGAATTCAATCAGGTTGATGATGACCTCGTCATACTGCACCTTCTCTGAAATAAATTTAGTTATTTCTTCATCTTTAAGGAGCCCAAGAGCTTTTATTACAACAACAATGGGGATTTTTCTTACTCGGGTAAATGTCAGGTAGAAAATACCATCTTTAAGCTTCTCCATTGTATGGGGTATCTTGAATGAGCCATACTCGGAAAATAATTTTCCGACATATTCGGATGTGCCTGATTTATGCTTTTCAACAAGAAACCTGTTTGAAGCAAGGTCTTCTATTGTTATGAGAACCTTTTCTGTGCCGTTGATTATGAAATAACCTCCGGGCTCGTCAGGATCTTCGCCTTTATCTATTAACTCCTGTCTGCTTAAATTATACAGATGGCACAACTTGCTTTTCAGCATGATTGGTATGTTGCCTATCTGCGTGGTAAAGCTCTCTCTTTGCACGCCGTTGATATGGGCGCTGACCTCAATGAATGTAGGCGCAGAATAAGTCAACTTTCTTAGCCTAGCTTCAACAGGAAATATGTTTCTCTTGCTGCCATCCGCTTCCGTGATTTCCGGCTTTACAGACCATATCTTGTCCAGCTTTATCTTAAAGTCATCTATGTTATGGGGTATAATAGTTGGTACTATTTCCTTATTTTCCTCTATGATCTTGTTTAATTCTTTCTCCATAAAAAAATTATATGATTCTATATCAGAACCTACAAAACTCTGCTCGTCAAAATATTTTTGTATTAGGGTTCTGCCGTATTTATACATCTATTACCACCCTGTAGAAAATTGCTTCAGAGGCTGTCTGGCTTCTCCTTGCAATCCTTATTACGTCTTTTGGCTTTGGATTTAATGAGCTTATTGCCGGGTCTGTCTTAAATATCCTTGGAAGCTCTTTTATAGAAATATTGTATTTCTCCAGCAGCTTTTCCTTCTGAGCGTCACTTAACTTAGTGTGCTTGGGTATCAGTAAATGCTTATCAGTCTTGAATTTTTTCTTCATCCTTTCTCTTGTACCTTCTCTTGAACATAATGGGCCGGACGAGACTTTCATCAAACTTTTACATCGTTCCGCGGGATTAAAAATCCCGCATTGCATGACTTTTAGTCAAATTTCCACGAAAACAAAGTTTTCGGGACACCGAAAATTTGCAATTTTCGTGTGTTTTGTAAAAATTTGTTTCGAACTCGCGACCACATCATTGCTTTCAACTTTATCGTTAAAAGTGATGTGCTCTTTCCCGCTTCGCATGAACTTTTTCATATGAAGTACCAGGCTGAGCTACCGGCCCAAGACTTATAAACGAAACGCCCTGGCCGGGACTTTCATGACTTATGAACATAAAAAATTATTTCAAAGCCTTTTTGAACCCGGGTCGAAGCCGTTCAGCACAACTGCTTTCAGCATGTTGATCGACAGGGCTTCATGATAGTTCCTGCAGCTTATTAACTCTTAATCAAACTGCGCCAGGCTACACCACCAGGGCATTTGAACATTACCGCATAGATAAACCTTCCCCAACTAAAACAACCTTAAAATGATAGTGTTTTATCTAAAGAAGGATTATTATACATTTTATACTGAAATATTTCATCATTTATA
Organism: uncultured Methanosarcinales archaeon; assembly: GCA_964611745.1. Taxonomy (GTDB): domain Archaea; phylum Nanobdellota; class Nanobdellia; order Woesearchaeales; family GW2011-AR4; genus JACPJP01. The sequence goes on from CAZTBE010000034.1 coordinate 11,973, forward strand.
AACCTTATGGTATTTTACAGTAAATTTATAGAAATCCCTCTTTTTAAAACTCCTTTACAAGAACTGATTAATTGCTCAGGATAAGCTGATATTTAAAATTTTTGTTTTGGAAGGGAGAATAAGAGAAAGGAAAAGGTCGTATAACCTCCGTTATATGCCC
>CAZTBE010000035.1:0-10352 GCA_964611745.1 uncultured Methanosarcinales archaeon
ATTTTTTTGTTGCGCTTATGCAATAATTTATTGTTGCTTCATCAACAAAAGGATTTACTGCATTATGAATCAATACAATATCATCATTATCTGCTTTATCTATTGCTTTTATTCCATTATAGACAGAATCCTGCCTCTCAATACCTCCATCAACAACTTTTACTACTTTATCAAATTTATTTGATTTTACTATAGAATTAAATTTATTCCTGTCTTCCGGCCTTATAACCAATATTATCTTATTGATATTTTTGCAATTTTGAAATGTTTTTAATGTATGGAAAATTATCGGCTCTTTACCTAGCAGAAGAAATAATTTATTTATTCTTTTATGCATCCGTTTCCCTTTTCCGCCTGCTACAATGATTGCGAAATTCATTTTTCAAATTTTATATTGTATTGCTTGAAACCAATATGCTTCCAAAAACTATTTGCTTTTTTATCCAGGGCATGAGTTGTAACAGTAAAATTTTTTATCCCTTTTTGCTTAAACCATTTATATCCTTCATTTACGAGTCTGTTTCCAATCCCTTTTTTCCTGTATTTTGAATCAACAATCAGCAGGTCAAAATTCCCTTTTTTTCTTATTTTATACATTGGCCAATTATCAAAAATATTAACTAAAAGCCAACCTGTAATCTTTTCATTAGTTTCTGCAACAAAAAAGCAATTTTTCCTGTTTTTCATTTCTTTCAATATATCATTATATTGTTTTTTACTTCCAAAATAATTTTTAATTAACTTATCATTTGAATCTAATTTTTCAAACTTGCTGAATAAACTATAAGATAAACTCATCATTTCTTTCAAATCTTCTTTTTTGGCTTTTCTTATTTTCATTTTTCAATAATTTTCTTAGTATCTTCTTTCACCTTTTTATCAACATCTAAAATCTGGTTTAAATCAGGATTTTTAATTACATTGTGAGAATCCATCATTTTATTAATTAATTTGGGAATATCTAAAAATTTAATCTTATTTTCTAAAAAAGCATGAACTAATACTTCATTTGCAGCGTTAAGGACGGCTGGCAATGTCCCTCCAGTTTTACCAGCATCATAAGCATATTTTAGGCATGGAAATAGCTCAAAATCTGGTTCTGAAAAGCTTAGATTTTTTATCTCTGTAAGATTCAGTTTTTTTGAATCCGAATTAAACCTTTTAGGGTAGCTTAATGCGTATTGTATTGGAATTTTCATATCAGGATTTCCTAATTGCGCTAAAACAGAGTTATCTTTAAACTCAACCAAAGAATGTATTATGCTTTTGGGATGTATTACAACATCAATTTTTTCATATGGCAAATTATAGAGCCAATGCGCTTCAATAACCTCAAAACCCTTATTCATTAAAGTTGCAGAGTCAATTGTTATTTTATTGCCCATGTTCCATGTTGGATGTTGTAATGCGTCTTCTGCTGTTGCTTTTTCTAATTGTTGTTTTGTTAGATTCTTAAAAGCTCCTCCTGAGCAAGTTATTATTATCTTATTGACATCATTAATATTTTCTCCATTAAGGCATTGAAATATTGCAGAATGTTCAGAATCAATTGGCATTAAATTAACATTATTCTTCTTGACTTCTTCTATTACAACACTTCCGGCAGTAACTAAAGTTTCTTTATTCGCCAATGCAATGTTTTTCTTGTTTTTTATAGCTTCAATTGTAGGCTTTACTCCAACAGAACCAACCAAAGAATTAACTACTGTATCTGTTTCATTTAAAGTTGCAATTTTAATTATGCCATCAATGCCAGAATAAACATTAATATCAACATCTTTTTTCAGTTCATCTGCTTTTTCATTATCCATTACCCCAACTGCTTCTACTTTAAATTCATCAATCTGTTTTTTCAATAATTCAATATTTTTATTTGTAGTTAATCCGACTATCTTAAACTCGTCAGGATTATCCTTTACAATATCTAAAGTTTGGGTTCCAATACTTCCGGTTGAGCCTAAAATAGATAATGATTTCATTTGCTTAACTCATCTATCTCTTTCATCAAATTCTCAACAATCTTCTCTTTAGATATTTTACCAACTATCTCCCCATTCTTATACAATAAATTAGTGTTTCCAGCTCCGCCAACAATTCCTATATCTGATTTCTTGCTCTCTCCTGGACCGTTAACTGCGCAGCCCATTACTGCAACATGAATTGGTTTCTTTATTTTTTCAGTTTTGTTTTCAATTTCTTCTACAAGCTTGATTACATCTATTTGGGTTCTTGCGCATGTTGGACATGAAGTAACTTCCACACCATCTTTTCTTAATCCAAGTGACCTAAGAATCTTTTTGCCTGCAATAACCTCTTCTTTTGGTTCATCTGACAATGAAACCCTAATTGTATCTCCTATGCCTTCTGAAAGCAATATTCCCATTCCAATTGAATTTTTGATTGTTCCTGGAAACTTGCTTCCAGCTTCTGTAACTCCTAAATGCAGTGGATAATCAGTTTTCTCAGCAAATAAACGATAAGCAGAAACCATTCTTGGAACATCTGATGCTTTTAATGAAACAATTGCATCATAAAAATCCAAATTTTCTAAAATTTTAACATGATTTAAAGCGCTTTCAACCATTGCCTTTGCGCTATAGCCGTATTTTTCAAATAATGGCTTTTCTAAAGAGCCCAGATTAACTCCAATCCTTATTGGAATGTTATTTTCTTTTGCAGCATTGACAACTAATCTTATTTTTTCCTTATCACCTATATTGCCAGGATTAATCCTTAATTTATCAGCATATTTTGCTGCTTCTACTGCAATCTTGTAATCAAAATGAATATCAGCTACTAAAGGAATGTTTATGTTTTTCTTTATCTCTTTAAGTGCATTTGCTGCTTCTATTGTAGGGGCAGAAACCCTTATAATTTCACAACCAACTTCCTTTAAATCGTGAATCTGTTTTACAGTTGCATCTACATCAGTTGTATCTGTTGTAGTCATTGATTGTACACTAATAGGAGCATCTCCACCAATATATAGCTTCCCAACCTTAATCTTTCTTGATTTCCTTCTCATTATGACCAGTTAATCAAATTCAATTTAAAAATATGTTTGTTTTTTAGAATAATAATTAATTTGATTTTTAAAAAAAATTTAAAAACAACAAAAAATAAAAACAAAAAAATGAAGCACACATTAAAAATAACTTTATTATTGGTATTTATCTTCTTCATAACACAAATAATCGGGCTTTCTATAACTAATAAATATATTGACCATAAAACAATTGCTGAAACCGGAAAAGTTACTTTTGAAGCCCTGCCCTATAATCTGGAAAGGCCACAAATAGAAGAATCAACTTCTTACATTTGGATATTTTCTGCAATCATAATAGGAACCTTATTGATGCTGATATTGATAAAATTCAGAAAAATGGGCCTATGGAAATTATGGTTTTTCCTTGCAGTTTTCTCTACCATGGCAATTGCTTTTTCAGCCTTTATTCCACAAACAATAGCAGCAATTCTTGCACTAATATTAGCGTTAATAAAAGTATACAAGCCAACAACAACACTTCAAAATTTAACAGAAATTTTTATTTATGGAGGCTTAGCTGCAATTTTTGTTCCTATAATGAATATTTTTGCAGTATTTACATTATTAATCCTAATTTCAATTTATGATATTATAGCAGTCAGGCATACAAAACATATGGTAACGCTTGCAAAATTCCAGGCAAAAAGCAATGTTTTCGCAGGACTTCTCATTCCATACAGCAAGGGTAAGATTGCACATAAAGGTATTATAGAAAAGAAAGGGATGGGAAAGATTGCTGTTCTTGGAGGAGGAGATATTGGTTTTCCTTTAATATTTGCAGGTGTTGTTATGAAAGGTTTAATGCTTAACAACCCAGAGCTTATTGGTTTCCTAAAAACATTAATTATTCCCGTATTTGTATCTTTAGCCTTATTGTACTTGTTGGTTAAAAGTGAGAAAAATAAGTTTTACCCTGCAATGCCTTATTTGACATCAGGTTGTGTCATTGGTTATCTGGTTGTTTTGCTGCTTTTCTGATTCTGTTTCTTCACTAACTTCATTACCCAGCTCAGTCTGCTTCTCTTCAATAATTTCATCAACTTCCTTGACTTTCTCCTGCTGCTTGAACTCATGCAGCCTTATCTCTTCTTTTTTGGCATATCTGAATAAAGATTTCTGGCCCTGCTCAACAGCATAGCTTACAGGATTTACAACCATGCCGTCTTTTGCAGCTATCACCTGGCAATCAGTCTCTCTTTGTATCTCTCTTATCTCATATAAAGGGTCAGCTTTCAGGAAATTAACCCCGAAATGCGTTATTATAGCCAATCTGGGATTCACTTTTTTGATTATTTTTATGACATCTTCTTTGCATAAATTATTTCTGGATTCCTCTTTTTTTAAGCAGGGGACATTTAAAATCAAAACATTGGAATTTTCATATTCAGATATTGTTTCTGCACTGTAAGCAGTATCCCCAGTATATGTCAAGGTATAATTTGGAGTGATAAATTTAAAACCGATTGCATTCGGTTCTGAGTGCTTTGCCCTTATTGCTTTTATTTCAATATCATTTATCCCAACTTTTCTGCCTTCTTCTAAGATAATAAATCGTTCTAAACAATCACGATAATATTTATGCAAAAATGGCTGACGATTTTCGCTTCCATTTATAACAGTGTTATTTGCAACTAGAACACCTTTCTTATCAAAACCGCTATAAGTCATGGCATCTATTACTGCATTAAGGTCATTGCAGTGGTTAAGATGGTTATGTGTCACAAACAAAGCAGTGTTTGCCCTTAAATTAATATCTGCTTCCTTGGCCATAACTAATGAACCTGGCCCTGGATCAATGTGGTATTGGTCATCACCTACCTGCAGTATGATTCCTCCAGATGCCCTTATCTGCTTGCCAATAACATAGCTGTCTCCGCCAGTTCCAAGAAATATAATGTTAGATGTGATATTAATCCCCCAAAATATAAAATAATTAAGCTAGATTATAAAGTTTTCTATAAAATAATATGTTGATTTTATTCTATACTAAACGAAAAGTATATAAATTTAAACCTAAATAGGACAACTATTCAGTAAAAAGTGGTGTATGCATGATTAATATCCTAAGAAGTTTCATTAACAAAGTTCTGAGGAATTTGTTTAAAAAAAAGAAGAATGTTAAGCTTGGCCTATATGGGCCTCCTAATGGCGGCAAAACAACACTAGCTAATAGAATCTGCAAAGACTGGCTGGGAGAAGATATGGGCAGTGTTTCTAATGTTGCTCATGAAACCAGAGAAATTCAGATCAAAGAGCAGATAAACATCAAATCAAAAGGCAAGGAGCTTACTTTTAATTTAGTTGATACTCCTGGGATAGCAACAAAGATAGATTTTGAGGAATTTATTAAAGTAGGGATGAAAGAAAAACAGGCTAAGCAGCGGGCAAAAGAAGCAACTAAAGGGGTAATAGACTCTATTAAATGGCTGGATGAGATGGATACAGTAATAATTGTCCTGGATGCAACAAAAGACCCGTATACACAAGTCAATATTACAATGGTGGGAAATTTGCAAGCCAGAAATATCCCTGTTTTGATAGTAGCAAACAAGTCTGATTTGAAAAAGGCAGATATAAAAAAAGTACAGGCAGCATACCCTCAATATGAGGTTATTGGCATTTCAGCAAAATACGGCAATAATATAGATAAGTTTTATGAAGGTTTATTTGCAATAGCGGGATAAAACGTTGCTACGCAACATTTTATACCTCCCCATTAGTGTTATACAGCAGAGCACGCGTCAGACTCCTTTCAGTCGTCTGGGGCGAGCCCACCCCGACAGCTAATATCAAAAGTTTAGAACCAAATTAATATTGTAATATAAACAAAAAAAAGAGGTTGATGTAATTAAAATGGTAACTTTACAATTTGTCCCCTACCATGAAATCGAGGATTTAGGCAGTGCACGAAGAGTAAAAAAACTGATTGACATTGTCAAAGAGAATAAGATTGTTTTGCTGCAGGGCAGACTGAAAAAAGATGAAGAAACAGATTTAATATCTATAGCGATGGAAGAGATTGGAGACAAATTTAAGGGTATTGAGCTGGCTGTGATAAATCCTGAAGAAAAGGAACAGACGGGCATGAGCATCAAAAAGGTAAGAACTAACTTTTTTGGTTTTCTTTTAGGTGACAGGCAGGGTCTTACAATAGTGGGGCCTGCAAACATTGTAAAAGAAATAAAGAAAGACCCAAACAAAATTGAGCTTTTTACAAAAGGAGCTAAGAAAAACAAGAAAAAATAAAGAATTGAGCGAAGCGAAATTCCATATTTTGGTTGAGCTTTTGCTCGAGCGAAGTGAGAGGAAAAGATCATGCCACACCAATGTGTAAGATGCAATATATTCTATGAAGATGGAGCGCAAGAGTTATTGAAGGGGTGTGGATGCGGCGGAAAGCTTTTTTTCTTCATCAAGAAAGAAAAATTGGAGGATATGAAGCAATTTGCAGAAGAATCCAAATTAAGCAATAAAGATAGGGAGCAGATTGAGCAGGATGTCTTTGATTTAGTTGGGAGTGAGGTTGATAAAGACCAGCCGGTAATTCTTGATCTAGAAGCGATAAGGGTCATGAGCCCGGGCAAATATGAACTTGACCTGGTGCATCTGTTTAAGAAGGAACCGTTGATATTTAAATTAGATGACGGCAAATACATGATTGATCTGGTGCAGAGTTTGGAAAAGTTTAGGAAGAAATGATTATTTGCTTGTCGCAATCTCTACTACATCCCTGTTTTTCAATAAATGGTCTTTTCCTACGGGCTTTTTGCTCCTAACATCAATTGCCTTGATAAAATTGTTCCCTATATCTGTATGCAGCTTAAAGGCAAAATCCAGTGCAGTTGATTTTTGAGGCATTAAAAAACAATCCGGAAGCACATTACCGTGCTGATCCTGCAATTTATTTACCCCTCCGGGGAATATGGCAATATATTTTAACAATTCAAAAACTGCCTTGTCTAAAACTTCCTGGACACCAGTTGTTTGATATTTGTCTAATACATTATTTTTTATAAAATCCAACGCTTTTTTCTGTTTTTCATTGACTTTTTCTTCATTTATAATCTCAAATTTATTTTCTCCTGGAATGTATTTTATCAGTTCATGTTTTGCCGCTTCCTTCAATGCAAGCTCTGATTCTGCACTGCATGGCACCAGAATATCGTCTTTGAATTCTTTTTTTAACCTTTCAAAATTTTCATTAGAACCTTCAATATCAATCTTATTGCATGCAATTATCATTGGTTTTGTTTCTTTTCTTAGCTCTATTGCAATCTTTAATAAGGTATCCTTATCCCATTTTGTAATATTCTGATCAAGATCCAATTTTTCAATTACCTGTTCCATCAGGTTTTCTGTTACACGTAAAGAGCTAAGCTGGTTAGCAACTGCTTTATGCAGCTCTGGTTTTTCCTGGTTTACTGTTCTAGCGAATTTCTCCCATCCTTTTTCTATCAGCCTTAAGTACCACATATCAAGCTCTGTTTCTAAAAATCTTATGTCATTAGCAGGATCATAACTCAATGTCTTGACTGGTTCCCCTTTTTCATTTGTAGAGCCGGAAACATCAATAATATGAATCAAAACATCAGCCTGGTTTAAATCATCAAGAAACTGGTTTCCTAAACCCACGCCTTTATGCGCATCCGGAACTAAACCTGCTACATCCATCAATTCAACAGGAACAAATCTCTTTCCATCCAAACAATAACCAAATCTTGGATTGCACTTAACATTAAACTCTTTATCAACACAATCAACTTTTACAAATCCTGTCCCGTGGTTGGGTTTTATAGTTGTAAAGGGGTAATTTGCTATCTCTACTTCTGCTAAAGTAGCTGCTTTGAAGAAAGTTGATTTTCCAATATTTGCTTTTCCTACAACACCTATTAACATTTTATTTCTGCTAATGATTCATACTTTAATTATTTTTGTTTTCATGAAAAATAATGCTTTTATTGAAGTGTATAAATACCTATACCAGTATACCATACCGAAAGATTTATAAGTTTAATATACTAGGATTATTTTATGGTTTACATAGAAACCATTAAGGAAGGACCTAATGCAGGAATTAATGAAGGAGACCCCGTAAGACAGATTCCAGTCTTCTCGATAAAGTACAAGGATGTTTTTTCTTTGAAGAACCTATATGTGATGATGCATGAGTTGCTGTTAGAAGAAGGATGGCATGGTTTTGAAGGGCAACAAGCAGATGCTTCAGCACATTCAGATATAGAAACATTATATTCTGAAAATGTTTACCAACCAGGCATACATCAAGGCGGTAAAGAGTATTGGATCTGGTGGAGAGCACAAAAACATCATGAGGGCAAAAGAAGTGATTATTTTCTGAATACATTGGATCTGGATTGGCATGTTGTTTATCTGCAGGAAAGAGAGATTGTGCATCAAGGGCAAAAGATGAAAACCCAGCATGGTGAGATAGAGATGTTTTTTAGGGGCAGAGTAATTTCAGATATAGGGTATAAATGGAAGAATCATCGGTTTTTGAAACATTTTAAGCACATTTATGAAGAGAGAATTATGCATGCACATCTTGAAAAAAGAGAAAAAGATTTATGGAGGGATGTTTATAGGCTGCAAAGCAAGGTAAAGGCTTATTTAAAGCTAAGAACCTGGATGCCAACTCCTGAGTTATTCCATCCAGAACAGTATGGATTTGAAGCTCCACAGGAAATGTAAATAGTTCAATTAATAAGGTAATATTTTTAAATATACTTGGTTTTTAGTTATATTTCTATGCCTCCGTAGCATAGTAGCCATTGCGGCAGTTACTAAGTTTAGTAGCCGATATTTGTAATCTGCAGGTCGGGGGTGCAACTCCCTCCGGGGGCTTATTTTCAATATTACAAAAATTAAATTAAAAACAATAAATTATTTATAATTCAAAAAAACAAACATATCATGAAACTTATAATTCCTTTAATTTTTTTATTATATTTATTATTGTAGGTTGTAGTAATGTTGAAACAGAAAATGAAGAAGTTATTAAAGAAGATAATTTAATAAAAACTATTGGAAAGGTGGAAAAAATAAAACTAACAAGCCCGGCATTTGAAAATAATCAGGAAATACCGTCAGAATATACTTGCGATGGTTCTGATACTTCACCAGAACTAAACATAGAAGATGTTCCTCAAAATGCTAAAAGCTTAGTTCTAATAAATGATGATCCAGATGCACCTGTTGGAACATGGGACCATTGGGTTGTGTTTAATATTCCAACTTCAACTACTAAAATAGATAAAGGCCAGGAACCTACTGGAACAGCAGGAAAAAACAGCTGGGGTAAAACCGGTTATGGAGGTCCGTGTCCTCCTTCCGGAACTCATAGATATTTCTTCAAGCTTTATGCTTTGGATGCAGAATTAGACCTCCAAGAAGGTGCTGCAAAAGCAGATATTGAAAAAGCAATGGAAGACCATATAATAGAGAAAACAGAGCTTATGGGGAATTATAAGAGGGGATAGGTTTGTTCTTAATTATAAATATATAGTAGTTAAAAATTTGAAGACTTATATATGCTGATTATAACTCTTACAAAAATGGCAGAAGATATCACACTAAACGAGGTTCTCCAAAACCTCAGTAATGGATGGAATTTATCAAAAAGTAGTATTACAAGCTCACTTGCAAACCATCAAGGAATCGGAGTTGAACTTATGAGAACCAACGTGGAAATGTGTAAAACAGTTTATGACCTCTCAGAAAGTGATCCCGAATTTTCAGAATTCACTTTACAAGAAAATTGGAATCTTTTATTCCATTATTGGGCTGAAGGAAACTTTTTGCTAGGAGAACATAATGCTAAACTTGTATTAGAATCAATGAAAGACTTACAATTAGGAATATTGAGTTATAAGGAGCAACAAGGACAATATGGTGATGGAGTAATGCCTAATATGATGACATTCGATCCAGCCACTACATCCAAATATTTGCAGTATGTTGATGCTTCAGTTATACATTATAGTGAGGTTATGGAGATTCATAGAATTTCCACAGATAAAGGTCTACACTTAGATGATTCTTTCCGAGATTCATCGAAACAGCATATAGACGATCTTCTGAGTTACGCACAAAATGTAGCTGTTGCTAATGAAGAGAAATGGTTCTTAGATAAATATTTCCCACCAACCCAAGGTTAATGTCAAAAACCGAAAGCTTTATAAAGGGACATTCCTTAACATAATATAAGTCTCACAGACTCCATTTTTAAACTATTCATTTACGGAGGTGAGATAAATGGAAAAGGAAAAAAGTTTTTCCTTGAATGATTCCA
>CAZTBE010000036.1:0-10311 GCA_964611745.1 uncultured Methanosarcinales archaeon
ATTTCATGGGGTTTTGATTTCCTGACATCAAAAAAATGGCTTGGCATGGATAAAAATAAATTATACATAACTATTTTTAAAGGGGATAAAGATGCTTCAAGGGATGAGGAATCAACAAAAATATGGCTTGATTTAGGTATTCCAAAAAAAAGAATTTTTTATCTGCCAAAGAAAGACAACTGGTGGGGTCCTGCTGGCTCTGTAGGGCCTTGTGGACCAGATTCTGAAATGTTTTATGATACAGGAAAAGAAAAGTGCGGCAAAAGCTGCAAACCAGGATGTTCTTGTGGAAAATACTTTGAGGTTTGGAATGATGTGTTTATCCAATACAATAAGACAAAACAAGGAAAATTTGTACCATTAAAACAAAAAACTGTTGATACTGGAATGGGTGTTGAGAGAACTATAGCAATGCTGCAAGGCAAAAAAACAGTATATGAAATAGAAATCTTTACCCCAATAATAGAAAAGATAAAAGAACTGGCTAAAATAGATAATCCTAATGAGAAACAAGAACTTTCAATAAGAATAATAACTGACCATATAAGAGCAGCAGCCTTTATTTTAGGAGATGATTTAGGAATAACACCTTCAAATCTGGATCAAGGCTATATCTTAAGAAGGTTCATAAGACGCTCTATAAGGCATGGAAAATCATTAGGCATAGAAAAAGAATTTCTAAGCGAACTGGCAAAGATAGTTATTAACATTCATAAAAGTGATTATAGCGAGTTAGAAAAAAACAAAAATTTCATCTTAAATGAACTGAAAAAAGAAGATGAAAAATTCAGGCAGACTCTGGAAAAAGGCCTTCATAAATTCGAAAAAATGTCTAATAACAAGAAAATATCCGGAAGCGAAGCTTTCTTGTTGTTCCAGTCATATGGCTTTCCAATAGAAATGACAGAAGAATTAGCAAAAGAAAAAGGAATTAAAGTAGACCAGAAAGGTTTTGAGAAAGAGTTTGAAAAACACCAGCAGCTTTCAAGAGTAGGTGCAGAAAAAAGATTTAAAGGAGGCTTAGCTGACAGCTCGGAAGAAACAAAAAAATTACACACAGCTACACACTTATTAAATGAAGCATTAAGAAGAGTTTTAAAAGATGATAAAATAATTCAAAAAGGCTCTAACATAACTCCGGAAAGATTAAGATTTGACTTTAATTTTGATAGAAAGCTAAGCGAGGAAGAAATAAAGAAAGTTGAAGAGCTTGTCAATAAGAACATAAGCGATGGTTTGCAAGTTAAAAAGGAAGAAATGACTTTAGAGGAGGCAAAAAAGAAAAATATACAAGGGGTGTTTGAGCATAAATATACTGAAAGAGTCTCTGTTTATTCAATAGGAAATTTCTCAACCGAGATATGCGGCGGACCACATGTTAAGAATACAAAAGAGCTTGGTAAATTTAAGATAAAAAAAGAAGAGAGTTCTGCAGCCGGAATAAGAAGGATAAAAGCTGTGCTGAATTAAAAAAAAGATTTAACAATAGCCAAATCAAATCCAAAAAATTTAAACTAGAAAAAGTTTTGTAATCCTAGTTGATTTTTATGTGATTTTTAATTCAATAGGTTTACTCTTTTGCTACATTAACTGCTTTTGGGCCTCTGTCGCCTTCTTCTACATCAAATGTAACAGCATCGTTCTCATTTAGGACTACTCCTTCTCCCAGTGCTGTTTGATGCACAAAGTATTCTTTTCCGTCTTCAGCAGCTATAAATCCAAATCCTTTTCCTGCATTGAAGAATTTTACTGTTCCTTTCATTTTTTTCCTCCTTCTGAATCATTTTGCTGATTCTTGACTTTCGATTGGCAGCCATCGCAGAAGTACTTTTTTGCTTCAGTTTTATTGACAACAAATCTTACTCTGCATAATCTGCAGTGTTTAACTATGTTGTAATCTGCCATTAATATTAAAGAGAGTTGTAATCGTTTTTAAATGCTTCTATTTATACCGGGCTAGCCTATTATGATAGAATTCTTAAAAATAGAGTTATTTACACCTTGTAAACAACATCATTCTGCCTTACATGGTCTTTTACTTTTAGACCAATGCTCTTACCTTTTTTTGCTTCTTCAATCTTGTCTTTTTCTATCTGCATGCTGTCTACTGTCTGCTCAAAATCTGTTGTTGCACCCTTGATTTTTATTTTATCTCCCACTTTCAATGTGTTAGACAGCTCAATAATCCCTACACCAATATTTGTGTAGTAATGGACAACTTTTCCTATTTTTTCCCCTGGAGATGTTTCCTCTGCTTTTTTATCTGAAATTTTTTCTTTTGTCTTTTTAACTGAAGTCTTTTTTTTTGCTTTAGCCATAATACCACCCATAGAACATTCTATCTTTTGAACTATTTAAATTTAACGAAAATTTCTTTGAATTTATTGGTAGAAATTGAGGTTGGTGCGAAGTCTGTGAACTGCGAGCGACTCGCAGTCGCTCGTCGCGTTCACGGCTTGTGCGAGGCCTTATGGTGCTTCTTAACTTCGCAAGACCAAGTCTTGCTCAGGTCGTAGTGCATAATCCTATGGAATGTTCTGATTTGGCAATTTACGCACAAGCACCGACTTTCGCACCAACCTCAGTAAGATTAATCCATTAATTAAGAAATCAATCACTAACATTCAACCTATTAGAAGTAGATGTGAATTTTTTATCATTGGATTTAAAGGATGCTTTTGCAGCAGACAGGCTAAAGCCTCCAAGTATCGACAATTTTGATTTTATCTTGTATGATAAAACACGCTCTTCTGTGGCATCAAGGGTATCTATTGTCCACTTAACTATTGTACTTCTCTCTTTCTCATGCTTTAGGACTTTTGTTGGCTGTAAGGAACCTATTGAAACCTCTTTTCCAATAGAAACCAAAGCCGGAATAAACTCAGTAATCTCTATTTCCTTTAGTTTATTCTGAGAGCGGTTTCTTATACGTAAGACGACTGTCATTTCTGAAATTCCGCCTTCGCTTTTGACTATATTATTCACTTCTTTTATTATTAGCAATGGCGACCTAAGGGTATAATATGATATTACTGAGACAATTAACAACATAATTACAACAAATAAGGGTATGTAATTTTGGGTTATGTAAATCCGCATACTGTTGTTTTCTAATTTAACATCCCCAACAAAATATCTTTTATCACCTTCTGTTACAGTCTTGGATTTTGGATTTGTGGAAGAAAATATTGAGCCTAACAAGGTAGTTTCAACCTTAAATGTGCCTTCATACTCGTTGTTGTTCGATACAAAATCGTAAGTGCTTCTTGTAAGAAGGAATTTTTTCTCTTCGCTTATAAGTTTTTGCTGAGCGTACTCTACAATTTCTATCCTCCTTACGATTGGGTTTATTATGCTCCTGTCTTCTTTAAAGACAGCCACTACCAAATCATCTTCTTGAAGGGGTGTTAAAGGATCAAGTGTAGTTGTTAACTCCAATGTTTTCTTTTCTTTTGGCCCTAATTTGGTGTTAATAGTATCCTTAATCAGGATGCTTTCTAACTTTATAGTCAACTCCGGATAATCTATTATATTCTGATTGTTAATAACAATTTTAATTGGAATCTCTTCCTTGGGGTCTATTTTTGCCGGTATTTCAACTCCAGTTACGATTGTAGGAACATAGCCTCCAATTAAGGGTTCTGTTGATAAAATTACAACTTTTAATGGGACTGAGGTGGGTTTGTCAGTAATTTTGGACCTTACATTTACATTTACCTGGTATGTTCCAATATCTTTTATTTTTAGGGGATCAACTACAAGCTTGACACTTCCCTCTGCACCAGGCTCTAATTCCAAAGTTATAGGATTTATTATGGGTTCTGTTCTCACGTCCCAAGTTGGAAAATCAAGTGTATAAATCCTGTACTCGTCTGCTTTGTCTAGATTATTCTTAATATTTATCTGGAAAACGGCAAACTCGTCAATTACTATTCTGTCATCAATAGGAATTGCTTCTGCATCAAAAGAAACAGCATATGCTATAGAGATACAGATTGAGAAAATAAATGTGAAAAGTATAGATTTTTTTAATAATAACATCAAATTCCACCTGTTTTTAATTTAAATAGACTTATATATAAATGTTTTTAGTAGAATGGGGCAGCAAGAGTTGAAGTTGAGTAAAAAGAAGTAAAGTTTAAATAGAAATGGAGACAGATAATGGTAAAACAAAGGAAGAAGTTAAGATTGAAGTAGAAAAGATTAGGAGAAGTTATGATATTAAATGAAAATAATCAAAATAATGTTGACCGTTATTGTGGTTTTGATATTGGTTTATGTTTTTTACAGAATCCCTTTAACTAGGAGTTATCCGGATGAGATAATACAGAAAGTGGAGGAGTTAAAAGAGATGAGTACAACTAAATTGAATTTGGCAAAGAATGTTTATTTGTTTGTTAATGAGAGTTATACTTCACCAATTCGACAATATTTAAGGGAGCCTAATAAAATCCTTCATAGAAGTATAGGGAAGGTTTGGGATAATCAAGGTGAATATTATCCTAGTAACACTCAAAATAATATGTTTAAGGAGATGTTAGTATTAAGCGGAGAGTTTGAAAGGGAAGATTTTAAGTTTGTACAATCGTGGTGTACTTTAGTTGCACACGAGTATTGGATATTAGATATAGACGGAGAAAAGGAGTTTGTTGATTTATGGAGTGCAGATTGGGGAGGAGAATTTGGATGTTACGCTCCTCGACCTTGTACAAAAGATTTGATAGTGTGTGGGTGAATGAAATGAACAATAGACAGTTTATGTGCTTAATGATGTTGCTGATGTTAATGATGAACAATTAAAAAAATTTAATTGTGGTGGTGACCCTTATCAGCCAATAGAAGAAACGCCATTTAAAATAACCGGCGAAGAAAAGAAACGATTAAAAAATCTAAGAAGGAGATATTAAGGAGTAAGAAATGAAAAAAGAGCAAAGATGGAAGGAAAATAAAGCCATTAAGTTTATTCAAAGGAGTTACCCTAAAGAAAAATTTAGGATGTAAGAGATAATAAAGAATTAGGTTATGACCTAAAAGGAAAAACAAAAATAGTTGAAGTAAAATATAGACTAAAATTAGGTGCTGTTTCCATAACTGAAAATGAGTTTAAAGCTTTTGAAAAATATAAAAACTTTTTTATCTATTTTGTTACTGGAAGTATAAATAATTTAAACAACGGAATTCCACCAATTTTTAATTGGTGGAATGAGTAGTGCTCGAAAACCACTCCTTATTGGTGGAATTCCGAGCATCAAAAACCACCTGAAAGTGAAGCTACTGAAATCATGCCACCCATCTCTGATGGGTGGTTTTTGACTATAATGCTACTCTACTTCCCAATTAAACCTTTATTTCTCAACTGAGAACTTCAGATAAAAATTTATTTTTAGTTTTGATTTTCTTTGATGGAAATTGAAATTATCGTTGAGAAATTATGAAATAAGGTCGGAGAAAACGGGCATATAACACACTTTTTGCGACGTTTTTGTTATGGAAAACGTAGGTTGAATGTAAATGAACCGCAAAAAGATTGTTAGAGGCTTTTTTTGCAGCATATAAACTCTAAATCTTCCAAAAACTATTTAAATCTCTGATTTGCTTTAATGAAAAAATGGTAAACATTGCAATTAATGGTTTTGGAAGAATAGGAAGGCTTGTTCTAAGAATAGGCTCTAAGGAAAAAAACCTTAATTTTGTTGCAATTAATGATTTAACAGATGCAAGAACATTAGCTAATTTACTTAAGCGTGATTCTGTTCACGGTACTTTTGATGCGAAGATTGAAGCAGGCAGTAACTTCATAAAAGTCAATGGGAAAAAGATTACAGTTTTAAGTGAGAAAGACCATACTAAATTACCCTGGAAAAAGTTTAAAGTTGACATAGTTGTTGAGAGCACTGGAAGGTTCAGAAAAGAAAATGAGCTTAAAGACCATATAAAATGCGGGGCAAAAAAGGTTTTATTGTCTGCGCCAGGGAAAGGAGGAGATGTTAAAACAATAGTCATGGGAGCAAATGACAAAGAAGCTAAAAATCTTAAAATTTTGTCAAATGCCTCATGCACTACGAATAGCTTAATTCCGGTTGTACAGGTTCTAGACAAGGAATTTGGAATTGAAAATGGCTTTATTTCAACAATACATGCATACACAAATGACCAAAGATTGTTGGATCTGCCTCACAAGGACTTAAGAAGAGGCAGGGCAGCAGGAATAAATGTAATTCCAACAACAACCGGAGCAGCAAAATCAGTTGGAGATATTTTTGCAGATTTAAAAGGAAAAATAGACGGCACTTCTTTTAGGGTTCCAGTACCTTGTGGTTCCATAACAAATTTTGTTTTTATTTCAAAAAAGAATGCTACTGCTGAAAAAGTGAATAAAGCAATGAAAAAAGCCTCACAAACATATTTGAAAGGAATCTTGCAATATTCAGAAGAGCCTTTGGTTTCTACGGATATAATTGGAAACAAGCATTCTTCGATTTTTGATGCTCAGCTGACAAAAGTTAGTGGAAAACTTGTCAGGGTATGTGCATGGTACGATAATGAGTATGGTTTCTCATGCAGGATGGTTGATATGCTTAAGTTGATGAAAAAATAATCAAGAAACAGCCTTTAAAACCAACTCAAATTCTTCTTCTGGAGTTCCAGAACCATCAGCATCAACAAGGATTTCTTTTTCTTTATAATAATTGATCAAAGGCTCTGTTTTTTCTTTGTAAACTTTTAATCTCTCTTTTACTGCTTTAGGCTTGTCATCCTCTCTTTGGTATAATTCACTTCCACACTTATCGCAAATACCATCTTTTTTCGGCTTTATAAAATCAAGATGGTAGATAAAACCGCATTTTCCGCAAACTCGCCTCCTGCTCAATCTTTCTATGATAATTTCATCATTTGCCTGGATGTTAACAACTTTATCAATTTTAACAGCTTTAGCTATTTCCTCTGCCTGGTTTATTGTTCTTGGAAAGCCATCAAGAATAAATCCATTTTTAGAATCATTTCTGCTTAATCTTTCTTTTATCATCTCTATAACTAATTCATCCGGCACTAAACCACCGCTGTCCATAAAAGATTTTGCCTTTACTCCCAGCTCTGTTTTTTCAGAAACGTTTTCCCTAAGCATGTCACCTGTAGCTATATGCGGTATTTGCAGTTTTTTGCTTAACTTTACTGCAACAGTCCCTTTTCCAATTCCAGGCGGTCCTAATAATACTATGTTCATTTTATCCAAAATAACCAATGTCTTCTTCAATTGTAGATTCTTTATCCCACGAGTCTTTTATTTTACCTATATATATTATTAATTCTTTTTTGATTCCAATCCACTCTGCAAAAAAACTGTTCAAAAACTCAGTTTGCTGCTTTTCATCATTATTCAGAACTATTCCAATTATACCTCTATGCGTTTTCATCATTTTCTTAAACAACAAGTACATATTATTCTTTTCATCATTAGTAAGGTATCTTATCTCGTACATGCTGCTTATATTTGATGCGTCTGGATGCACTAAATTGCCTATTATATCAATATAAAATTCAAGCTTTTCTGCTATTTTCCTTAATATATTCCTAATGAGAAATCTCTCATTCTCTAGACTGCTTACCTCAAACTCAGAATCTATTTCATTGAATTTAGGAAGTTTATACTTCTTGCTTAACTTATTGTATTCCTGCTCTATTTCGTTTGTCATATTAAGAAATTGGTATTAAATGGGGGTATTTATGCTTTGTGGAATTGACTCTACATAAATTATTAACCTTTTTCAGCTCTATGCAATTTTCTTAGGATATTCTTATAATCAAGAAGAATTCCTCTGCCGCTAGTTAATGTAATTAATGGCCGAACCCTTAGTTTATTACAAGCTTCTTCATATAATTTTATAAATTTTGCAAGAGATAAGCTAAATAGTTCATCATCATCAATTAAAAGAGCATATTTAATGGTAAAAACCATATGTAAACCTAACGTATAAGAATTTCGTTTAAAAACATCCAGCATATTATCAATAACAGTACTAAATTCACTGCTTTTATCATAACCTGCAATCATAATTTTTTTCATTGCATAAAGCACTTTATCCAATATATCATCAAGTTTTTTAAACGCTGTTCCAGATAATATATATGAGTCTCTATACAATTTATGGAAATGCTGAATGTCAGGAAAAAAGTTTTCGCTGTTATATCGTGATACACCTTCCTCATAAGTTTTAATAAGAGCTATATCAATAATTAATTTTGTTGATCGAACCATGGTTTTATGCAAATGTAATGGGATTCTTTCTCGTGCTTCCATAAATTCCAACTTCTCAATAAGTTCCCGCAATTGTTCTTCTAGCTTTTCTATACGTTTATAATTTTTTGTTAACACATGATTCATCTGCGATTTTAAAATTGTCTCTATGTGCGTGGCTTCATGTTTAAATATTACATATATTTCCCTGAATAAATTGCTTTTCATCTGTCTACGATATTCATTAAATCTTCTCTTTAAAATTTCTTCAGCATTATGTGAATCTTTTAGTTCCTGCGCAGATTGAATATCATGACCCAATAATCTTGCAATCATCATATCAACATATAAATGAATTATAAAAAGCCCACTGTCAATTTCACCTCTCTTTACTTCTCCCATTTCAACCATACTATTTGGGTCAGTCGTTAACATGAGCTGTGCAAGCAGCTTTCCCTTATTATTTTCGATAAAATTCTTCTCATCTTCAAGCACTACAGTTAGAGTCATGAAACGTTTAAAGAATTCATAATTTGCAATAATAGATTTAATATCTCTAATTATATCATTAACAATAAATCTAAACTTTGTTTTTTTACAAAAAATACTGTTTGCTCTCCTATTTTAGCTTTTACAGTGTCATTCCTTTCGATGTAAATCCTTATTTTTGGAAATATTCCCATATCATACCCTCTATTTTTAATCAGTCAAAACAACAACATTGCCATCATCATCAATTAATATAGAATGCTCTGCCTGGCTAATCATCCCTTTGTCTTTGTCAGCTAGCGGAGGATGCGCATGAATCATTCCTAACTGCTCCATTTCCCTTAATGCAAACTTAGCTTTTGCTCCGAATTTTTTGGTTAGCCATCTTGTTGTAAATGGAAGGTTATTGTAAGTTTCAATTTCCTTAAGAACTTGTCTTGTAATCATATTTCTTACTGGCTTTTTGTTTATCAATTCAAAAACTGTTGCAGTTCCGGAATCCTGCACAATGCCAGCTCCAGTGCTTGCAAACGGCTCAATAGCAAAAATCATTCCTTTCTCTATTTTTGTATCATCGTGATTATCAAAATTAGGAATATTTGGTTGAGTGTGTATCTTATATTCCCCTAAACCATGGCCGGATAGATTCCTTACAGGTGCAAAGCCATATTTGCTTATAGTTTCCTGTATTGCTTTTCCTATTTCAGATAAAGCAACATCCGGCTTTATTATCTTTATAGCATTATCCAATGCTTCTTGTGAAGCTTTGATTAAATCTGAATATTTTTCGGATAAATCAACTGTAACAGCAGTGTCTCCAATAAAGCCATCAACATGCACACCAACATCCAAACAAGCTAATTGATCAGAAAAAACAGTTTTATCCTCTTCATCCGGACAGTAATGAGCTGCTAAGTGGTTGCAGGAAATTTGCGCTGGAAAAGCAGGTTTGGCTCCTAATTCGGTTATTTTTTCCTCTATCTTATCAAGAACTTTGGTCATAGAAGCATCTTTTTTTATAAGATTTTTTCCGTATTCTAATACTTGCGCAGCTATTCTTCCTGCTTTCTTTAGCTTTTCAATACCGCCGGAGGTGGTGCCAAACCCTGTTTGAGTATCTTCTTGGTTCATAGAATTAGAGATTTATAGGCTGTTTATAAGATTTATTGTTCTAATACAATATCCCGACAACAATTCCTTCTATATCTGAGAACCTTAACTTATCAGGGTCTTCTTTCCAAAAATTATCTCCTTTTGTTATGAAATAAACACCTTCTTCATCATTTCCTATATCAATAACCCTGTGTACAAAAGCATAATCATAGCCATCAACATCATAAGCTACAATATCCCCGACTTTTATTTCTGAAGCATATTTTGGCTTTATTTCAATTGTTGTTGTGCCTTCATCAATTAAAGGATCCATGGAGTTGCTGTCAATATAATTTCTCCATTTTGCGTTTTTAATGTCTATCCTAACACTATTACTGAATGTATTTACATCAGAATCTTTAATCCTGTCTGCTGGGCTTTCTCTTTCCTCGCCATTTAGCTTCTCCTCTACTACTACTTCCTTTACAACATAC
>CAZTBE010000037.1:0-9688 GCA_964611745.1 uncultured Methanosarcinales archaeon
TCTATTCCAAAGCATCTAGGAGCTTTAATATCCTCTAGATTAATACCTCCAAAAACTGGGGCTATATTTTTCACTATATTTATTATTTCATCATCTTTTTGATTCTTAATAGCAATTGGAAAAGCATCTATACCTGCAAGCTCTTTAAATAAAACAGATTTGCCTTCCATTACCGGCAAAGAAGCTTCTGCTCCTATGTTTCCTAAACCCAAAACTGCAGAGCCATCAGTAACAACAGCTACAGAATTAGATTTCATTGTGTAATCATAAACATTTTTTGTATCTTCAGCTATTTCCTTGCAGACCTCTGCTACACCCGGAGTATAAACTAAGCTTAAGTCTTTTTTTGTCTTAACACTTACTTTTGACTTTGTTGCTAGTTTACCCTTATTTTCCTTATGCAGTTTTAATGCTTCTTCTTTTAGATCCATTTTTATATACTTAGTTTTAATAGAAAAAAAGCAATATTTAACTGTTTTTAAAAGTTTTGGAAACCTTCCGTTTCCAAATACCTAAAAAATGGAACATTTTTCGCTGGTATTGGAAATAATTTACTAAGCAAGAGCTTTCTCTAAAGCTTCCTTATCAAAACCGACTATTATCTTTCCATCAATATCTATTACTGGGACTCCCATCTGGCCTGACTTCTCTACCATCTCCTTACTAGCCTCTTGATCTGCTCCAACATCAATATCCTCGAACTCTACTTTTTTCTCTGTTAAAAATTCTTTTACCTTTTTACACCAAGGACATGTTTGTGTGGAATAGACTTTAACTTTATGTTCTGCCATTTTTATAATACCTCCATAGATTTTTATATTATTTTATTCTTTTTATTTCTTTCAATCTTATTTATTTAAATCTTTTGATTAAAGTATTACTATATTCAATATTAAAGTTATGTTTAAAGTTTAAATGTTTGTTTTAAGTCTACAATAACTAAATTTAAACATATATTCAAAATCAATAAAAATAGAACAATAATTAAATATGAAAACAACAATTCTATAAAATAATTTTAAAATAGATAATAAAGTGAAAAAATGAAAGAACTTCTATTCGGAACAGCAGGTATTCCTATCAGCAGCAGGGGAAGTGGTACAGCAGAAGGCATTGCAGCTGTTAAAAAACTAGGATTGGATGCTATGGAACTGGAATTTGTAAGAAGCGTCAATATAACCAAAGAAAAAGCTCCGGAAGTTAAGGAAAGTGCAGAAGAAAACAAGATTGTTTTAACTTGTCACGCGCCTTATTATATTAATCTAAATTCCCTGGAGAGAGTAAAACTAAAAGCCTCTATTTACAGGATTTTAAGGTCTGCAAGAATTGCAAACTTATGCGGGGCATGGTCTGTCACCTTTCATGCCGGATTCTATCAAAAAAGCACAAAAGAAGAAGCATTCAATAGAGTAAAAAATTCATTAAAAAAAATAATTCAAAAATTAAAAAATGATGGAAATAGAATATGGATTAGGCCGGAAACAACAGGAAAAGAATCACAATTCGGAAACTTAGATGAAATTTTAAGTTTAAGCTGTGAATTTAATAATGTGATGCCATGCATTGATTTTGCGCACTTTCATGCAAGAACAAATGGAAAATACAATTCCTATAAGGAATTCTACAGTATTTTAGAATCAATAGAAAAAAAATTAGGGAAAAAAGGCCTTGAGAACATGCACATGCACATTACTGGAATTGATTATGGTGAAAAAGGAGAAAAACGCCATTTAAATTTAAAAGAATCTGATCTTAAGTATAGAGATTTAATTAAGGCTTTAAAAGACTTTAAGGTAAAAGGTGTTGCTATTAGTGAAAGTCCTAATATTGAAGAGGATGCTTTAACAGTTAAGAAGTTATATGAGAAACAGTAAATTAATGTGGTTACTCTAAATTACTATCTTCGACAATTCCATAATGATGTCTTACAAATACTGCCAAATCACTCATGGCAGATATGGAGTAATGTGTATTGATATGAATAAGATGATTTAAATTATAACATAAGTCTAAAACAAAAAGTATTAATATTACTTCTCTTGATATTTGATTGTTAAAATGAAAATGTATGATACTTTAATTATTGGAGTAGGAGTTACTGGTTTGAGCACTGCAATGTACGCAGGAAGATTAAATTTAAAGACTATTGTTTTTGGAACGACTTCAGGTTCGGAACTTCCCATAGGAGGGGTAATAACTCTAACAGATACAGTTGAGAATTATCCGGGATTTAAGCATATTACTGGACAGGAATTGGCTGAAAAATTGGAAGAACACGCTAAAGATTATAACATTGAAATCAAAGAAGAAAAGGCTACAGCTATAAAGAAAAATAAAGGAAGGGATTGTTTTGATGTTAAGACTGAAAAAGCTGAATACCATTCTAAAACTATTATCTTTGCAACCGGGGCTAAATGGCGCGAGCTGACAATGAAAGGCGCTGAAGAGTTCAAAAGCAAAGGCGTTCATTATTGCGCTTTATGTGACGGTGCTTTATACAAAGACAAAGTTGTTGGGATAGTTGGAGGCTCTGATTCAGCAGCCAAAGAAGCCATTTTATTGGCACAAAATGCAAAGAAAGTTTACATAATTTATCGTGGAGAAAAAATAAGAGCAGAGCCAATAAATCTAAAACTTATAGAAAAAAATGAAAAAATAGAAGTCATTACAAATACAAATATTACTGAGATTTTAGGAGATAAGATGGTAAATAAGGTTATTTTAGACAAAGAATTTAATGGAAGCAAAGAATTAGAGCTGAATGGTGTTTTTGGTGCAATAGGACACATTCCTTTATCTGATCTAGCTGTCAAGTTAGGAGTTAAAATCAATAAAAAGAAAGAAATAATGGTAGACAGAGAAAGCAAAACCAATGTTAAAGGAGTCTTTGCAGCAGGAGATGTTATAGATTCAAGTTTCAAACAAGCTATAACCGGGGTTGCAGAAGGTGTAGTTGCAGCACATTCAGCTTACACCTATATAAACGAGAATGAATTTGTATGTGTATTTGATGATCATGAGTATAAGAAGTAAAACATCCAAGAACATAAACTTATTCTTCAGTAATATTTAATCATTAAAACAAACCTTTAATCCTTGCACACAATATTATTCAATAATTAGAACTCCTATTAGTTTAGGGATTTAATCATGAGCTGGGTTTTTTAAGCACGTGCACCATAGGTGCAGGCGACCTCTTTTCCTAGCTCATAGATTTCCCAAATAATTATTAGACTATGGAGGCGAGAAACATGACTATTGGAGACGGTTGCGGATGCGGTTAATTGTGCACAAAAATGTCGCAAAACATTTTTGGCATCCTAAAAATCCGCCTATTTAAGAAAGCGTTCGTCAAACCCCTCTCTTTAGGGTGGGATAGGACGCTTTAGGCGGATTTTTATGATATAGATTAACCAGATAGATTGAAATTTATTTTTTTTATTTTTCTATTTTTAATTAAAAACACTTCCTAATTGTATCAACTTGCTTTCCTGCAAATGGTCTGCTATAAGCAACATACCTACAGGCAACTTTTCTTCAAAACCAACTGGAACGTTTAAATGAGGCAAACCAGCTAAATTAGGAGAAACAGTCATAATGTCCATCATATACTGCTGCAATGGGCTTAATTTTTCAATTTCAGAGAATTTTGGAGGCAGTATTGGAGAAGTTGGGCTTATTAAAGCATCATATTTCTTGAACATCTTTTTATATTCATTAACAATCTTTGTCCTTACTTTTGTTGCTTTAATATAATAAGCATCCCTATAGCCAGACATTCTTGTAAAAGTTCCCAAAATGATTCTTCTCTTTGCTTCCTGCCCTAAATTATGGCTTCTTACTTTTGTAAAATATTCATTGAAATTTCCTTCTAATTTATCGCTAATTCCATATCTCATTCCACAGTATTTTGCCAAATTTGTAGATGCTTCTGAGGTTGCTAAAATATAATAAGTGGATAATCCATGCTCTATTGGCAATTTTAAAGAAATTTCTTGTGTTTTTACACCCTTATCTTCTAATTTTTTTATTCCTTGTCTTATTCCATTATCCACTTTACTGTCAATATCCTTGAATGATTCTTTTATGATTCCGACTTTGATATTTTTTATTTTTTTATTTATTGATTCCGTATAATTTTCTATTGGCTTATTTATTGTTGTACTTTCATTTTCATCAAAGCCAGATATTGTCTCTAATAATGCTGCAACATCATGCATATTTTTCCCTATAGGGCCTATTTTGTCTAAACTGTTTGCATAATCCATTAAACCATATCTTGAAACTCTACCATAAGTTGGGCACAAACCAAAAACACCGCAAAAAGATGCAGGATTAACAATTGATCCACCAGTACTTTCGCCAAGAGCGATATGGGGAAATGATGCTTTATTTGCTGTTCCTCCAGCACCTCCACTGCTTCCACCACAACTTCTCTGCTTGTCAAAAGGATTTTTTGGAATTTTAAAATCCAGACCAACATTAACAGAAAGACCACCAAATCCAAACTCATCCTGGGCAGTTTTTCCTATTATAATGCCACCAGCATCTTTTACTTTTTTTATTACAGTAGCATCAAATAATGGCTTGTAGCCTTTAAGAATCCTGCTTCCTGCTGTACTTTCAACATCTTTTACGCAAATAACATCCTTGACAGAAACTGCAACTCCAAGTAATTTCTTATTTTTTATTGATTTATCTTTGTTCTTAATTTGTTTTTGTAATTCTTTTGCCCGCTCTAAAGCTAAATCTTCAGAAATAACATTGAAATAATTATATTCTTTGTTTATTTTCTTAGATTCTTTAATTACTTTATGTGTATGCTCAACAATATCTATTTCATTATTTTTTATTTTGTTGATGAATTCTTTAATCATTTTTCTCTTTTAATTGCATAGCAACAAATAATCCTATCAAAGACAAAAGGAACATCACTAAAAATAAATTTTTAAAACCAAATACTTTAACAAAAATTGCTCCAATTAAAGCAGCTATGCCCATTATTACAAAATACATTCCTTCCCAAACAGCCCATTGGGAAGCAAACTTACCACTTTCTAAGTACTTTGTATAAAATGAATCCAAAACTGGTGTTTGAATCATCATACTAATACCAAGAAGTATTTGCACAAGGAATAATTGAATTACATTAGAAATAAAAAAATAACCTAAAAATCCTAAACTCATTAATCCATAACCAACTATAATAAATGATTTGTCTTTTTTTATCTTATCTTGTATTTTTCCCATGAAGAATATACCAAGACCAGAAACAACCATAAAGATTGACCAAGAAGCACCAACCGCGAGTATATCTCCACCAATATCTCTAACAAATAGAGCATACAGTGGGCCTAACATTCCTCCGGCTAATAAAAAAAGTGAATTTGCAACTAAAAATAATTTTAATTGTTTGTGCATTTTATTTAAATAAAACTAATCAAAATTATTCAATTATTACTTTATTGATTAAAACATCCTCTTTTGGTCTGTCTCCTGGGACGGTTTCAACATTATTGATTGCATCAACTACGTCCATTCCCCCGATTACTTTACCAAATACTGGGTGTTTGCTTTGTGCTGGTGGCTTGTCCCAGTCAAGGAAGGTATTGTCTATTACATTTATGAAGAATTGACTTCCTCCGGAATTTGGTCCTGAGTTTGCCATTGAAATTGAACCTCGAACATTGCTTAATCCTTCAATAAATTCATCTTTTATAGAATATCCTGGACTTCCTGTTCCCCATCTTGCTGATTGTGCAAGGTCTTTGCTCAGAGGATCTCCCCCTTGGTTCATGAATTTTTTGATCACTCTATGGAACCTTGTCCCATCATAAAATCCTTCTTCTGCTAACTTCTTAAAATTTCCAGCAGTTATGGGACTTTTATCTTCAAATAATTCTATCTTGAATTCTCCAAGTGATGTATCAAAAACAGCTATAGGGTTCATTTTTATACCTCCGTCTATTGCAGTAACGCCTCCCGTTATATTATTTCCAGTACAACCAATAATTAAAAACAATAATAATAACAATAATAGACTAGTATTTTTCATTTTTTACATACCTCAAATTTATAATTAATTAAAATTTTTTAATATTTTAGTAAACTATTGGAATTCTCTTATTGTTAAATTGCTTTTGGACCTTTAAAATAGCCATCTTTTTTATGCTCACTTAAGCTTAAAGCCTCTTCCTGAGTAAATGATTTTTCTTCTTTATCTTTCCTTAACATATTCTTCAATTCAACAGCCTGCAAATTAGTCTCAATACCTTTTGTATCAACCTTATTAATTTTAGAGAAAGCTTCAATAACTTCCTTAAGCTCCTTAGAAAACTTCTCTATTTCCTTATCTGTAAGCTTCAGCCTTGCAACTTCTGCAACATGTTCTATAAGCTCTTTATTGATTTTAACTTTCATAGCTCAATGAGTTAGAATAATGTTTAAAAAGGTTGTGTTAGCTAAAAACTCTTTTCCCATTCTTTGACTTTTTCTTCATCAATATAAACATCTTCTTTTTTATCTTTTCTTTCTCTAAACTGTACTCTATAGTAAAATCCTGCAACTACACCAACAGCTAAACCACCTAAATGTGCAATGTTTGCGGTTCCTGATGGAGCATAAATCCCGATTATGTCCCCAGCAGCCCATACAAATAAGGCTACAATCATTGGCATTGGCATAGAATAAAGCCAGACTGTAAGTTTTGGCCTTAATATCCCTAACATTCCTAAAATTCCAAAAACAGCTCCTGAAGCACCTAAGACACGAGTGTAGAAAGGCAAGCTGATTAAACTTGCAGCTAATCCAGAAACAAAGAACAAAATCAAGAATTTTCTGCTTCCAATAATATGCTCAAGAATGCTTCCAAACAAAGCCAATCCAAATAAATTATAGAGTAAATGCACTATTCCGGAATGCAGGAATATAGCGGTTATTAAAGTATAAATTCTGGGAATAACCAATCTAGAATCCAGAATAAACAAATCAGTAATGTTAGGGATTAATTTCTGCAACAGGAAGATTGCAAAAATAATAAGGCTTAACCATAATGCTGCTCTAACGTTGTATTTCATTAACAATAATTAAATCAATCCAATATATAAATTTATACCAATAATACAAAGATATAAAAACCAATATAGATTATTTAATACACTAAAAATAAATTCATTAAAAAGAAAAACAATAATTATAATTAAAAAATAAAATTAAAATGAACAATAATAATACTCCAAAGCATATCTCAATAATTTTAGATGGGAATCGTCGCTACGCTGAAAAATTGGGAATTCCTAAATTTAAGGGTCATGAAAAAGGTTTTAACAAGATAAAGGAAGTATTAAAATGGTGTATTGAACTAAATGTTAAGGAAGTTACATTGTACTGTTTTTCTACTGAGAATTTTGAAAGAAATAAAAATGAGGTAGATTACCTATTTAATTTGTTCAGGAAAAAGATTGGAGATTTCAAGAAAGATAAAGATATACATGACAACAAGGTCAAGGTAAGTTTTATCGGAAGGCTTTCCATGTTTCCTGAAGATATGCAGAAGGCTATGAAAGAAGTCATGGAAGCCACAGAAAATTATGAAAATTATAAATTGAATTTGGCATTGGCGTATGGCAGTAGAAGTGAGATAGTTGATGCAGTAAAAAAAATAATCAGTAAAAATATCAAAGATATAAATGAGGACACTATTGCAGAAAATCTTTACCTTTCTGATGATGTGGATATACTAATAAGACCCGGAGAAGAAAAAAGAATAAGCAATTTTCTTTTATGGCAAAGCTCTTATGCAGAATTATATTTTTTGGATACACTTTGGCCAGAGTTCACTAAAGAGGACTTAATTAAAATTATTGAAGACTTTAAGCAAAGGGAAAGAAGATATGGGAAATGATTTTTAGCTTCGCTAGTAATGCAGCAAATCAAAACACATATAAACAACTTCATTTCTAAAATTTTTGAAAATGGATTCTTATGAATTATTCAATGAAGACGTAAAAAAAACAATTGATGAGTTCAAAAAAATTCCAAAAAACGAGATTATAAGGATTGTGAGCCATCTGGATGCTGATGGGATAAGCGCTGCTTCTTTAATGGTAAAATGCCTGAATAATGATAACAGAAAATATTCAATATCAATAATCCAGCAGATAAAAAAAGAAGTCCTGGAAGAGTTAGCAAGAGAATCATACAACTATTTTATATTTACAGATCTTGGCTCTGGAGCGATAACAGAGATGGAAAAACTCTTCAAAGGAAAAAAAGTTTTTATTTTTGATCATCATGAGCCTGAAAAAGTAAATGTTGATGGAGATAATATTTTCTTTCTAAACCCCCATAAATTCGGAATTGACGCCAGTAAAGAGGTTTCTGGTGCAGGTGTTGTTTATTTATTTGCCAGTTGCCTTGATAAGAATATAGAAGAATTTGCACATATAGCAATAATTGGCGCTATGGGAGATATGCAAGAGCATAATGGCTTTGAAAGAATGAATAACGAAATTCTAAAAACTGCAATTGAGAAAGGAAAGATCAAAGTTATCCGCGGTCTAAGGTTATTTGGAGCCCAGACAAAACCATTGCATAAAGTTTTAGAGTATTGTACTGATCCTCTTATTCCAGGAGTTACCGGGAATGAATCCGGGGCTATACAATTTCTGCAGCAATTAGGCATAAATCCTAAGGAGGACAAGGGGTGGAAAAAGATCGGACACTTAAGCGAGGAAGAGATGAAGAATCTTGTTGCAGGTGTTATCTTGACCAGACAAGGAGAAGAAAATCCAGAAGATGTTCTTGGAAATGTTTATCTTCTAAGAGAAGAAGATCATGAAAGCCCAACAAAAGATGCAAAAGAGTTTGCAACACTGCTTAATGCATGCGGCAGATTGGATAAAGCATCTTTAGGCATTGGTGCTTGTTTAGGAGATGAAAAAATAAAGAAAAAAGCAATTTATTTGATGGGTGATTATAAAAAAGAGATTATAAATTCTTTGAAGTGGTATGACCAAAATAAAGATTCCAATTTGATAACAAAAGGCTCTGGTTATGTAATAATAAATGCGCAGGATCAAATAAGGTCAACTTTAATCGGAACTTTGGCTTCTATTTTATCAAAATCCAATAATAATTCTCAGGAAAAATTTATTTTATCAATGGCACAATTAGCAGACGGAACTACAAAGGTTTCTTTAAGGATGTGCGGCATCAATGATGGAATTGACCTAAAGCAAATTATTGAAGGCATAATAACTGGTATACCAAATTGCGAGGCTGGCGGACATGCAAATGCTGCTGGCGCATTAATACCTACAGACTTAGAAGATGAATTTGTAAATAAAGCAAAACTAGTTCTTGAAAAAAAAGCAATGGAAGAAATTGTTTAGTTATAAAGTAATCCGTATCCCATCAATATGGTCAGCAATCTCAGAACCGGTTTTTGTTAATGTTAATAATTTCAAGCGTCCCTGCTTTTCGAAATTTACTAAACCTGATTTTTCCATTTCCTGAAGAATTTTAACAACATGAGAATATGTGCAGTCAACACATTTAGCCAAAGAGGATGCATAAACTTCTGATTTTGCGTTTTTTAACTCTACCAACATCATAGCTGGTTTTTCCCTGAAAAAAACATTGAATATTTCTTTATTATCCATTGTTAACCGACCCCCTCATATTTTTT
>CAZTBE010000038.1:0-5676 GCA_964611745.1 uncultured Methanosarcinales archaeon
TATTATTGTTTAATTTTTTAATGAATTTTTTTAATTGTTGCAAAGAAAAATCAGCCTTAACCCCAACAATACAATCTCCTTTTAGGCTTAAATCTTCATCTTTTGTAAATTCCAAAGTAGTTTTATGTCTGGAAATAACATTATTATGCCCATAGCAAGTAAATGAATATCTCATATCAACAAGAATTAAAATCTACTTTAAAATATCTTCTATTGGCCTGTTACTCGCCTCTTTTTTTGCTGGGCTGCCTTTAATATTTTTTGCAGCTTTCTCCAAATCAACTCCTAAATCCTTTAACGATTTTATATGCATCTGCATCAGCTGCTCAACTATCTGCAGTATCCTCATCATCTCTTCCCTCTCCTTAGCTAAAGTAGTTAAAGCTCCCTTATGAAAGCCAATCTGCTCTTCACTACTGGTTTTGCCTGCATCTTTTTTTGCCATTACAACAAGTAGTTTAATTGCATTATTTAAATATGTCGGAAATCTCTGATTTCAGAGCAGTGAGATGCGACGAGCGAAGCGAGTTCGCTCGCAATTCACACAAAAACCGAATCAAATAGTCTGTTGGTTTGCGTTAGCAAACCCAGAAAACCGATATAGCCCCTCTGTGGGTTTTCGTTGGTTTTTGACATGTCGAAAATCAAATAATTAATAAAATTTTTAAAACAACTATGTATCCTAAAACAAATGGAAATTTACATAAAAGAAAACAATTTAATAAACAAAGAAGAATGGGAAAAACTCATATCTTCTATAGAAACCAGCTACCAAAACCTTGAAACAAATAAAGAAAGGGTAAAGAGAAAACTTAAGGATTTGATAGAAAAAGCAATAATAGCAAGAGCAGATGACATAGGTAAGTTTGGAATCTTATTCTCTGGAGGGGTTGACAGCACTTTAATTGCTTTCTTATGCAAAAAACATAATTATGACTTTACATGCATTGCAGTTGGACTTGAAAATTCCCAGGACTTAGAATATGCAAAAAGAGTAGCAGAGAAATACAACTTTGACTTGAAATACAACTCATTGACTTTAGAAGAGCTTGAAAATACAATAAAAGAAACCATGAAAATTCTGAAAACTAACGATATTATATGGATCTCTGTAGGCTCTGTCGTTTATGCAGCATCACAATTAGCATTAAAAAATGACCTAAAAATAGCATTTTCCGGCTTAGGAACAGAGGAGATATTTGCCGGCTATCAGCGGCATGAAGCAGCTTTAAGTAACAACAATTTTGAAGCAGTGCATAAGGAATCCTGGAATGGCCTGAAAAATATGTGGACCAGGGATTTATTGAGGGATTTTAAAATTGCAAAATACCTTGGAATAGAATTAAGAACACCATACATGGACTTAAATGTCATAAAAACAGCTATGCAGATAAACCCAATGTATAAGCTTGATAAGGAAAACAAAAAAATAATTTTAAGAGAAATAGCAGAAGATTTTGGCCTTGACAAAGAATTTGCCCAGAGAAAGAAAAAAGCAGCGCAATACGGCAGCAATTTTGTAAAAGGCATAGACAAATTAGCAAAAAAACATGGTTTTACAACAAAAAAAGAGTATTTGCAAAGTTTGCTGTAAACTAGTTCATTCTTAATTCAACTATATCTTCATCTTCCAATTTATGGTCTAATTTGACAATTTTCTGGTCTGCAAAACGGGCCGAGTGACCAGTAATTTTGGCAAACTTAAACTTATCCACAAAATCCTTATGCAATTTAAGGCACAAATCCTTTAACGTGCAATCTTCCCACATTATCAAGGGCTCTTCCATATCTGCTTTTTTATTAAACTCTTTAAGGTAAATTCTTATGATTCTCAGTTTCTTGTGAATCAGTTCCTTTAACTCACCTATTCCCATACCTTTTTCAGCTGAAATGCACAAATCAGGCTTGATTTTATTTCTAACATTGTTCAGCTCTTCTTTTCCAACCATATCAATCTTGTTCAAAACAGTTACTGCCGGAAGATACACTTTATTGGCTTCAATGACATCTATAAGCTGGTCAGCACCTATATCTTCCCTTACAACCACATTCGCATTAACAATCTTGAACTCTCTAAGAATATCTGCTATAGTTTTCTTGTCTATTCTTTTTAATTTGACTGTAGTGCCTACATTAATTCCCCCTTTTGATGTCTTGACAATCTTAACATCAGGAAGCCTTTGATTAACCCTTACACCAGCATCGTAAACCTCTTTTTTCAACGCTTCATAATGCCTGGGATGAAAAACCTCTATCAAAAACAAGACAAGGTCAGCATTTCTTATAACAGCTAAAACTTCTTTACCTCTTCCTGTTCCGGCAGCAGCGCCATGAACAACTCCAGGAACATCCAAAATCTGAATTCTAGCATATTTATAGCTCAAAACCCCCGGAATAACAGTCAATGTTGTAAAAGCATAGCTTCCAACAGGAGAATTAGCATTAGTCAAAGCATTAAGCAGTGTTGATTTACCAACAGAAGGAAATCCAAGCAAAACAACAGTCCCATCTCCGGTTTTTCTTACAGCATAACCTTCTCCTTTCTTTCCTCCTGAACGCGATTTCTGCTTCTCCTTAAGCTTAGCTAGCTGAGCTTTATACAAACCAATAGCATGCTGCGTCTTTTTGTTGTACTTTGTTTTGGATATCTGTTCTTCTAACTCTCTAATCTTCTCAGTTGTAGGATCTTTTTTCTCTTTCTTAATATCTGTAGCTTGCTGCATTTTAAACTGTCAAAAACCACCAATAAGAGATTGGTGGTATGATTTCATTAATTTCACATTTAGTGGTTTTTGATGCTCAAAATTCCACTTAATAGGGCAGTTTTCGAGCACACAAAATTCCATGTAATATTTTGGTTTTATTTTAACCACTTATCACAGACAAGTGGAATTTTGTTGTTTTAACATAAGAAACAGGCTCCCATATATTAATTTTTAATTATTCGCTTAATTTAGCAAACAGTTCCATGAGTTCATTATATATCTCTTTTTTCTCCAAATACTCCAATTTTGTATATATGGTCCTGGTTTTCAAATAGAGTTTCTTTGCCTTGTTAATATCCCTGCCTTCTAGGGCTTTATCAGCTTTTAACAACAATTTATGGCATTTGATGAATGTTCGGCTTTTTCCCTCTCTTTTTGCCTTGATATCTTTCTTGGCTTTTACCTTTTCAGGAGCTGTTTTCTTTTCCCTTATGACCAATTTTTTTATAATTCCTGGCTTTTTCCTCTTTCCCTGCTCAAACATATCTCCAAG
Organism: uncultured Methanosarcinales archaeon; assembly: GCA_964611745.1. Classification (GTDB taxonomy): domain Archaea; phylum Nanobdellota; class Nanobdellia; order Woesearchaeales; family GW2011-AR4; genus JACPJP01. The sequence goes on from CAZTBE010000038.1 coordinate 3,259, forward strand.
ATCTTTCAAGCTCTTTTCCAGATCGTACTCGCCTTTTACCTTTTTCTTTTCTTCTTTCCCTCCCCTTCTTTCCTCTTCTAATTGTTTCTTCCGGTCTTCTTCTCTCTTCTTTGTCTCTCCCAGCCTTCTTTTTTCTTCGTCTTCTTTTAACTTCAGTTCCCTTTGTTTTCTTTTTTCTTCTTCCTGCTTTTCAATCTCCCTTTTCTTTTCAAGTTCTTTCTTTTCCTTCTCAGTCTTAACCAAGCCCAAACCATGAAAGAAATCAAAAACCTTCTTTTCCCCTGCCTTTGCCTCTTTCTTCTCTTTTACCTCTTTAACTATCTCCTTTTCCTCAGTTTTTTCCTCTTTTTTCTCCAATTCCTTCTTTTCTTCCTCCTTTTTTATCCCCCCAAACCTAAAAAAAGAAGCAATAATGTCAAAACCTCCCAATTCTTTCTTCTTTTCCTTTATTTTTTCCCTTATCTCTTCTTCCCCTCTTTCTAATTTCTGAATACTATTATTAGAGCTCTCTACTGTCTTTTCTTTGCCAGTGAGTTTTTTCTTTAATTCTTCAATATCCCTTTCATATCTCTTTATCTGGTTGTTAAGGTCTTTTTGTTTCTGTAGAACTTCCTTGCCAGCAACCTCTTTTCCCAAACCATGTTTTTTCTCTATAAACTCTTTTTCCATCTCTTTCTTTTCTGCCAGGAGCTTTTTCAAATCCCAGTTTATTGATTTTTCTTTTTCCTTTTCTTCCAGTTTGTACTTGGCTTTTAACTCAAGTTTCTTCCATTTTTCCTGCTCTACCCTGTCTTTACGGCTTAACCCTTGCAGTTCTTTTTCCAGCTCTTTTAGATCATTTTCATATTCTTCCTCTGCCTCTTTTTTCACCTGGCCTTTTTCTTTTATCTTAGCATCATATCTTTTTCTCCAATCAGCTAATTTGTTTTTACGCTCTTCGTCAATTTGTTTCTTGCTTCTAAGGCTCTCACTATACACTTTAAACAGCACTTTCTTCTCATTTTCCAAAGCCCCAATATCTTTTTCTATATTGGAAATCTCTTTAGCTATAGTGTTCTTGTCAGAATAAGTCTTCTTGATTTTTTCTTTTAACTTCTCAATTCTAATATTTTTTTCACTTATGCTCTGTTCTAATTCTTTTATTTCATTTAATCTCTTATTTTTGTCTTCCTGTTTTTTTCTTCTTTCAGCCTCTTTTCTTTTTGTATCTAATTCTCTCGTTCTCTTCTTTTCCTCTTCCAGTTTTTTATTTTCTAACTCTTTCCTCCTCCTCTCTTCCTCTTGTTTTTTCTCTTCAAGTTCCCTAAGTCTTTGCTCTTCCAATGCTCTTTTTTCTTCTAGCCTCCCTTGTCTTTCTTCTTCTAACTTTCTATTCTTTTCTTCTGCATCTTTCTTCCTCATCTCAATCTCTCTACGTTTCTGCTCCTCTAGTTCTCTCTTTCTTTCTTCTTCCAATCTTCTTCTCTCTTCTAACTGTCTTTGCTTCTGTTCCTCTAATTCCTTTTGCCTTTCTTCCTCTGCTTTTCTTTTTTCTTCTAACTCCCTTATCCTCTCCTTTTCCCCCTCTATCTCTTTCTGCCTTTGCTCTTCCAACTCTCTCCTCTTTCTTTCTTCCTTCTCTTTTTTTTCTTGCTCTTTCTTCTTATCCAATTCTTTTTCTTTCTTAAGCTGATCTTTCTTCTTTTTCTCTTCCCCTTCCTTTTGCTTTAACAGTTGCTTTTTCAGCAGCAAACTTTTGTAGAAAGAATTGATTTCCTTGAAAATTTCTACCTTCCTCTCACTAGGCAGCTCTGCATACCTATTCATTAATTTTTTATATATTCTATCTGCTTTATTCAGATTGTTTTTATCCAGGTCCTTGTAGCCTTTATCAATAATCTTCCTGCATTTTCCAACTAAACCTTTTCTTTCTTCTTTCTCTCTCCTCCTAAGCTCCATTAGCTTCTTTTTAATCTCTAATTCTTTTCCTCTTCCCTTAATTCTTTTCCCCTTCAGCCTTTCTTTCTCTATCTGCAACTTAAGATTTAGTCTCTCCTTCTCTGCTTTCAGTAGCAGCTTCCTTTTTTCACTCTCTCTCTTTTCTCTTCCAGTCTTAACCAAACCTAAATCATGAAAGAACTCAAAAACTTTCTTCTTTCTTGCTCTTCCTTTCTCTCTACTTAACTGCGCTTTTCTAACTCTTTCCTCTACCCTTCTTTTTTCTTGCAGTTCTTTTCCTCTTTCTTCTTCCAGCTCTTTTTTATGTTCCTCTACCCCTTTCTCTCTTCCTAACTTAATTCTCCTTTCTTTTAACTCAATCTTTAACTTTCCCTTTTCAGCTTTAAGTAGCAGTCTCCTCTTTTCAGCCTCCCTTTTCTCTTTCTCAGTCTTAACCAAACCTAAATCATGAAAGAACTCAAAAACTTTCTTCTTTCTTGC
>CAZTBE010000038.1:5776-9294 GCA_964611745.1 uncultured Methanosarcinales archaeon
TCTACCCCTTTCTCTCTTCCTAACTTAATTCTCCTTTCTTTTAACTCAATCTTTAGCCTTTTCTTCCTCTCTTTCAACTCCGCTCTATGTTTCTCAAACTCCAGCTTCCTTCTAAGCCTACTTTCCTTGGATTTTTTTCTCCTATTGCTCCAATCTCTGAAGAATTTAGATATTGAGTTTTCTTTTTTCTCTTCAATAACTACTGGCTTTTCAGCTGGAGCTTCCTCAACTGTTTTAGTTTTAGGCGTTCTTACTCCAAACAATTTTTTGTAAATAAAGGCCGATATGAAAAAATAGGCATACGCGCCAATTGTAAATAATAATAACAAAACAATAATTGACAATGCCCAGCATAATGGGTCATTTCTGCAAAATCCTATAAATTGTGCAGCCTTTTTATCTTTAGCAGTTTCCTCAACCTCAAAAAGATAGCTTGCTATTCCAACAGAATTACCAAAAGAAGCCTGCGCAGCAAAAACATAATTCCCGGTTTTTAGATTTTTAGGTATATTTAATGTTTTGAAAAAAGAAGCCTGAGTCTTAACAACCACACTCTCTCCCTCGCTTATGATAGTATTGCCATTCGTGTCTTTTACAAAAAATTCCATGCCAACATTAAAGGATTCTATGCTCTGCAAATTGAACACTCTTATTTCAAACGTAGTGCTGCTGCCCTGCAGCACACTCCTATCCCTGGCAACAGGATTAAGGTTCATATCAAATAAAACATTCTTACTTTCAATCTCAATTATTACTGGGATTTCCTTTTCATAAGAATCTGTTTTGACTGAAATCTTCCCTATGTACACTCCTGGAGATTGTTCAATATTCTCTGCTTCATTGAAACTAGAGAGATTAAGCCTTACAATTTTTGTCTGGCCGGGCTTTATTGTAAACTTTTTATCAGGTATAGTAACAATATCAGAAATACTCAAAGCACCGATTTCTATAGCTGCTTCTTCATTGCCTATATTCATAACCCTTAACTCTTTTTCAATGTCCTCTCCTGATTTGACTAGAACTTTTATCAGGATCTGGTCAACCTCAAAAGAAACAGTAGATTCCTCAGCAGCTATCCTGCTCAAAACAAGATTTCTGTTTTGGATAAAGAATAATGCAGAGATCACTATAAGCAACAGAGCTAAGAAAACTATAGTTACCTCCAAAGGTTTCTTGCCTCTGGCAGTTACCTTCCCAAGATAAATGTTTTTTACCTTTCCACTTTCATCTCTAACGTTCTTATAATAATAAGGACCATGCCTTTTTCCTTTTTTATGGACATACCTTTTATAAGCCAATAAAACCACCCAATTTTGTAGTGTAACTTGTCTTTAAAGTAAACCTAGAACTACTTATGAGCAGGATTAAAAATAGATTTATCCAAACCACCTCTTTTTTTAACTATAATTTTTATTAATAACTATTGAAAAAAGAGACTGGGAAACTGTGTTTCCCGCTGCCTCTTTTTTTGAAATAAATAAATACCCCTCTTTTCCCCTATCAAAATACATTCAAATAACTGTAGTGTAACGTAGTGTAAGCTATTATATAGTGAACCAATTTCTTTATATAAATATCTTTCGGAAGATTACCGCACCAACAGACTTCCTACAAGAATAATCTATTTTTGTTTCTTCCTCTTTTTACCAATAGAACTTAGCTTGTAAATTAACAGTGATAAGACTCCGCCCAATATGAACACTAAAAACAGCATAATTGTTGTATTTTTTGTTATTATATCCCCCATAATAATTGCTTTTTTCTCTACAACCCTGAAAAGCTGGCTTGAGACAGCAAAACTATCAGCATATCTTACCTCTATTACTGCAACATAATTTCCTGGCTCTTGACTATCGTGAATTTTAAATGACTTTGAATAAGAGATTTGTTTTTCAACAGCAAAAGTCTCTGTTTCTTCGTAAACAATATTCCCCCTTAAATCTTTAATGAAGTATGTAACAAAAACATCCACCTTTTCCGGAGCCCCTACATTAAGCAAGGTAATTTGGGTTTTTAATTCGTCTCCTTGCTCTACTTCAGCATAAGCAGCTGGAATGTCTAATTTTACATCAAATAAAACTAATTCAGTTACAACTTCAAATATAATTGGAATTATTTTTTTAATTTCGTCAGCGGTTGTCATAATCCTTCCTACAAAAGTTCCTACAGTCTTGCCAATAAAATCCAACGTTACTTCTATATACTCATCAACATCTATCTCTACAACATTATCAGATAAAGACATATACTCATTAATGCCTTCTACATCCAAAGAAACACTCAATAAAGTTTGTCCTGTATTGCTTATCTTCAATATCTCTTCAGCAGACTCACCTAAAGTAAGCTTTACCTTTACATTGCTTTGGCTTACACTATAATCCTTTTCTTCTTTTATGGAAATTATTCCACCACCACCTCCACCAGCTGCAGCACCTCCATCACCAGCTGCAGTTGCTGCAGCTTCTCCTTCTCCCTCTGTTGGGCAGGTACTGCTTTTGCATAAATTGCTGCAGCAATAACCTCCATCACATTGACTGTTTGCCGTGCACGGCTGGTCATCCCCTAAAAGCCAGGTATAAAAAAAGCCCAGTAAATTCTTGTATGTTGACGAATTTATTACACCTCCAATAATCCCGGTAGCAACATAACTTTTGTAGCTGCTGCTGTTTACTATCTCCCCTCCGCTTGAAACTATCCCTGTAGAAAGCTTGTAATTTGAGCTGTTTGCCTGGAAAGAATAAGAAATAGACGTAACTAGAATAGACACCAGAAAAAAAATAAAAATATTTTTAGCTATCATTCTTCTTTTTTATACTGCTTTTAATGATTTAATAAATTTTCCCTTAATTGATGCTATTTTCATCATTATTTAGTTAAATAAAATAAAAGTATGAAACACAAACTTTAAATATAAGTCTTTTTTCATTAATCTAAAATGGTAAGAGGTGGTTTAAAAACAGATTTAAATCCTGTTAGTTCTTATAGGGAACCTTTTCATGAAACACCTGCTTTCCAGTATACCGGACTTCTATTAATAATAGCAACACTTGTTGTTGGTGTACTTATACTTATTAATATAAATCAAATAACTGGTGCTGCTGTAGCCCAAACAATAAACACCAACGATTTTCTTAATAAATTAACCTCCCATGATGAAACAAAAGCTTATGTTGGAGTTTCCCCATTAAATATTATGCAGGTAGATAACAATAATATTGCTAACTTGCAAACACAAATAAATGGCTTAGATTCATCATACATTGGAGATTTTATAATTCAATATACAGATGCAATTATGATCTATGATTATAACAATGATGCGATAAAGGGAGTTGTTTCCTTACAGCAGCCTCAGCAGGCTCCACTTCCCGCAGACTTTTTCACTAAACTAAATACACACTCTGAACTGCAAGGTTTAGAAAACGAGCAGCCAATTGGCGGACAACTTGATCAAGCTTCTCTAGATACCCTTAAACAGCAATTCCCAGATGTATATGCAAATGCAAAAGTAGGGGATT
>CAZTBE010000039.1:0-9057 GCA_964611745.1 uncultured Methanosarcinales archaeon
TAGTTTTTTAATTTATTAACCCATTCAGGAGTTTTAACATCTTCAACTTACCAATTGGATTTGGTCTTGCAAGGCATCTGCATGCAAAAATTCCCACAATGGGAACTTCTTTGATTCCCTGAGGCTGATGCTTTATTTTGCATGTTTTAACCTCATTCATCCAAAATACAGCATTTATATGAGAATAATCCTCAATTCCATCTAATGCATCTTCATATTCTTTATCTAAAATTATTTCTGAAACTACATCATTCCAATTGCCAAATCTCTGCTTTTTAACATCATTTTTTACAAAACCTATAGGCTTAATTTTTATTTCCATTTTACGGTTCACATAATGCTTTTGCTTCTTCTAAAATTCTATCAGCTTTTGATTTTGATATTTTTAATATTCTGGATATTTTCTTTGCGTCCATAGAAGATAAATCGCTAATCAATAAGATGTTTAGCCTTAAAAGCTCAAATATTTTTTTTCTGTCAAGGATGCTTAACATGGTTACAGGATAAATTTTAAATTTTTCAATATAATACTCCAGACTATCATCTTTTGGGCATTTCCACCCCATTAATTTTAAGCCAATACCTTTTGAGTAAGTAACTACCTGGCTGGAAAATCTGGTATTGGTTACAAGCATAGGCATTGTAAACCATTTCCTGGTATCAATAAATCTTGCATAAACATACAATGCTGTCCGAATATCAGTGCCAAGCCATGGTTTTGCATGGTGCTTGCATTCAATCATTAACTTTTCCTGGCCTTTTTCAGCAGAAATGTCAATCTCATGCTTGATATGTTTTCCATTGACTATCTGGTTTAACTTTACAGAATATCCTTTTTTCTGGATAACTTTTGCAACAAGACTTTCAAAATGAAATCCCTCATGGTCCAATCTTAATATGGCATTTTTTAGATTATATCTTGAAGAGCCATATGGTTTGTATTTCTTAAATTCATTAAGCGCAAATTTAAAAAGTTTTTTTGTTTCAATCCCCTTGTATAAAATTTTATCAACCTTAGCCATTATTTTATTGGTTGTTTCTTCATCTGCTCCTGAGTTCGATAAAGATTTTCTTAATTTAGAGGGGTAATATTTTTCACTTCTGCCGTCTAATTTTTTAACGAATATCATTTTAATCTATTTTAACTGCATGCTTAGTTATGTCAATATTGCAGCTATGATTTTCTTTGCACCATTCCTCGCATTTTTCAGCTAACTCTTTGTCTTCATAAAAAAATAAGCATTCTTCGCATTGAAAATATTTTTTTCCATCTTTAATAAGTCTTTTTACCATTTTTAACTTTCTCTTGTTCTATTATTTTAAACTATATAATTGTTTCCATACATAAAAAATAAAAAAAATTAAATTAAATTTAACTTAACAACATCCTCCTCCGCCTATTTGATTCACCTCCATAATTCTTATAACAATATATCGTATTTGGATATATTGAATAATTAACATATATTTAAACTTTTCGTTTTATATCTAATTTGGATATGTCAAAAATAGAAAGATATTTATAGTTAAATGTTTTTAATTGAATTATGCCGGAAATAAAAGTAACAAACATGATAAAATTCTATACTTTGTCTTTATTGGCTACAGGGCCAAAGCATGGCTACGAGCTTATGAAAGAGTTAGAAAATAAGCTAAACAGAAAAATAAGCGCAAGCAATGTTTACCCGTTCCTTGACAGTTTAATAAAGAACAAATTGATTGAAATTAAGAAAACAGGGAATAGGGAGAAAAAAATATATCATTTAACCGCAGAGGGGAAAAAATTTACAAAACAGATGTTCAACAGGTTCGGAGATTTAATTGATATTGCGATAGAGCCTAAATTAACTACATGCGCTCATTGCTCATGCAAAGTTTATGAAGGTGGCCATACAGAAAAATTCAAAAGTAAAACATTGAAATTCTGCTGCATACATTGTGCAGGCTCTTATAAAAAGCATCATAGCTAAAAGGAGAATATTAATGAAACAATTAGGAAATTATGCATTGCATTACTGATTTTAGGCACAATAATAATCGGATGTTCTCAGGGAACAGTACCATCAAATGACAAGAATAAAGCAGCAATTGATGGAAATAAAATAACAGTTTTCAAATCACCCAATTGCGGATGTTGTGTTGGATATGTTGCAGAGCTTGAAAAACATGGATTTGATGTAGAAATAATAGAAACAACCGATATGTATTCCATAAAGCAGAAATATAAAATTCCAAGAAGTATGGAAAGCTGCCATACAGCAGTTATTGGTGGTTATTTTATTGAGGGCCATGTTCCAATTGAAGCTGTAAATAAATTATTGGAAGAAAATCCAGAAATTGACGGCATCGCTTTGCCAAGAATGCCTGCTGGAAGCCCTGGAATGCCCGGCATTAAAAAAGCACCATTTAAGGTATATGCTTTATCAGATGGGGAAGCTTCAGAGTTTACAACAATATAAGGGGAAATGACTAAAGAAAAAAACAAAAAAATAGCAGCAGGAGTATTATTAATTTTATTTTCTCTTTTAGTATTTTATGGCGGAACATTTTTTGCAGAACATAGGCCTATGGATATGGATGAGATGAGAACAGCCTTTATTTCATTAAAAGATTCCATCCAAAAAGAAAACCTGCATGATCACAAATATCGTTGTTGCCTGGAAAAACCATGCACTTATTGCATTGAAAAACACCTAAGCATGGAGAAGGAGCGGCATGCGACTGCTTAAGTGACATTGTAAACGGAGTGCATCCCTGCGGTGAGTGTATTGGCGAAATCTTAGAAGGTCATGGAAATCCTTATTTAGCAGAGTATTTTGCAGCAGCAATTGCCGAAGAGGTTGGAGAACAGCATCTTGAAATTTTAAAGCAGATAATCTCAGAGAAGTATGATATTTCTATTGAAGACCAGGTATAAGCATAGTTAATATTTTAAAATTTATTCTTTCTTACTAACTTTATAAATAAAAAATAACCCTATCAAAAGCGTAACAACGCTCAATATCTGCCCCATTGTCAGAAATCCGATAATAAAGCCTAATTGTTCATCCGGGGCTCTGAAAAATTCCACTATAAACCTTAAAGCTGAGTACATAACAACAAACAGCCAGAACATAAAGCCTTTTGGCAGTTTTTTGTCTTTAATTGTCCACAATGTTGAGAATATTAACAAGTTCTTGAATGACTCATAGATCTGGCTTGGATGCCTAAAACCTTCTGCATCTGGAAATCTAACTGCCCATGAAACATCTGTTATTCTTCCATACAATTCTCCATTGATAAAATTTCCAAGCCTTCCTAATGCAAGTCCTAATGCCAAAGGTATGACCGTAATGTCTGCAATTTCATAAAAATCAATTTTCTTTCTTTTGCAGAAATAAAACCCGGCTATAGCTGCGCCTATTAAGGCGCCATGGAAAGACAAGCCTCCATGCCATACTGCTATTATTTCAGAAGGGTTGCTTAAGTAAAATGGCAGATTATAAACAAAAACATAAAAAATTCTTGCTCCTAAAACAGTTCCTATAATAAGATAAAGAAGAAAATCTGCAACATCATCTTTGCTTAAGCTTAATTCTTTCTTCTTTGCAAGATAATTTATAATAAAATAAGCCATAACAAAGCTCAAAACAAAGAATAATCCATAGTATCTTATCTCAAAAGGGCCTATACTCAATAAAACCGGATCTAAGTTGTGGATGAACATTTTTAAAGCAATAAATTTCTTATTATTTATATTATTCTATTTTAATTGTTAAATTTTGTATTATTCCGGGTTACTATTGCAATAACAGAAACATTTAAACAGCGAAAAATCGTGAATTCATGGATTTTTTAGTTTAAATGTCTTAGAAATTTATAGAATTTCCAAAACATTTAAAAGCTAGCAGAAGTTTCAAATTCCATTAAAATGAAATATACAAAATACGAGCAATCAAGAATAATAGGCTCAAGGGCCTTGCAGATATCCCAGGGAGCTCCATTTGTGATAAAGCTTTCAGAAAAAGACCTGGAAAAGATAGCCTATAACCCGTTGGAAATAGCAAAGATGGAATTTGAACAGAACCTTATCCCAATAACAACAAAAAAACATATGGAAGAAGACAAAAAAAAGTGATTACATGGGCAGGATAAAAACAATTTTGGTCAAAAGAGTCACAAAACAATTAGTAAAGGAACATTCTGAGGAGTTAAGCGGGGATTATAATAAAAACAAGGAAGTTCTAAAAAAATATGTCAATATTAAAAGCCCTAAAATAAAGAATGTTATAGCAGGATATGCTGCAAGGCTTATGAAACAGTCTAAAGAAGACAAGCAAAAAAGAAGGATGAATACAGAAGATATTTCTAAGTTTTACTGAATTTTTCCCTTAACTTTTTTTCAACTATTTCAGGAACCAAGCCGTTTAGTTTGCCATCAAACATGGCCATCTCCTTAACAATGCTTGAGTTCAAATAAACATAATTTTCTTTTGTCATGATGAAAATTGTCTCTATTTCATTATTTACGACTCTGTTCATTAACGCTCTTTGGAATTCAAATTCAAAATCAGAGACAGCTCTTAATCCCCTAATAATTATTTTAGAGTCTTTGCTTTTTACAAAATCAAGCAGCAAGCCGGAAAAGGAATCTATTTCAATGTTTTTCAAATCCTTTGTTGATTCTTTTAGCATCTCTATTCTTTCTTCTGTTGTAAAAGCAGGCTCTTTTCCAGGATTATCACCAACTGCAACTACAACTTTGTCAAATATGCTTAAAGCTCTATTAATTACATCAATATGCCCATTAGTCACTGGGTCAAAGCTTCCAGGATAAACTGCTGTTTTCATTTTGTGCGTACCCGCACACCAGTGTACGGTACTTCGTACCGCACGGTCCGAGACGGCTCGTGACATGCGTACGATTTTGTGTTATGTATTGGGTATGGGTTTTTAAGGTTTTTGCATGGTTGGTTTTAATAATCCTTCTTTGTCAACTTGACAATATCATCTTAAATAGTGCTTACCTAAGTTATAAGCAGTATCAAGAAAAGCTGAAAAAAATTTATCTGGGCCAGGGAAAGCAATTCCAGGTGGAATATAGTCTCTATCTATGCTTCTACTGTGAGGTCCAAATGTTTGACGTGGCTTTAATTTTGAAACTGGTACATCAAGACTTCCTGAAAGTGTATCTCCTGCCCTTTTAACAGTATCCTTCTGATAATCTGAAGGTAGAAATTCTAATGCTGGTATCCACAAATATTTCTTATGTTGCGCCTGGTCTTCATCAAGAGTTCCATCACAAACAATTGTATCAATCTTTATATACCTGTCATTTTCAGTAGCCTCCTGCCATTTTTCTTCTGCTAAATTTTTCCTATTAAAATTCATTTCAAACCGTTCGTTATGTGTTTCAGAATATAGGTTTATAAAATAAGCCTGATCCAAAACCCATCCATGTTCACCAAAGGTAAAAGGGAAGGATATGCCACACAAAACATAGGCATTTCTTGTTATATCTACACGCACAACACCATCCATCTCATAAAGAGAAGTGGACTTTTTAGGTTTAGTAGTGTATACAGCTAAACGACCTCTAAGAGTTGCGTTTCTTCTTGTAGTCTGAATTTGACCTCCTGCTAAATAAGTTGGCATAAGATGTAAGTTATAACCAGCACTATATAAATATTTTTTTAAAAACATATACAAAAGATTCACAATTAGACTTTTTCAGAAATAACTTTAATTACATCCTTAACCTGTTTTTCAGCCTCTTTTATTGTTTTATTATTGATAACAAAATCAGCTTTTTTGATCTTTTCTTTCAAAGGCATTTGTGATTTGATTATTTGATTTATTTCTGTTTTATTGTATTTTTTCTTCTTTAATATTCTTTTTATTTGCTCTTTTTTACTGTACCTTACTACAATGATTTTGTCAACCAAATTCGTGGTTTTTGCTTCAAAGAGCAATGGTATGTCCAATACGATATTTACATTTTTTTGATTTTCAATACTATTTTTTCCAATAACTAATTTTTTATTATAATTATTTTTAATTTTTTTATCAGTGAATTTTATATTATTTTTGTTTATTATTGAATATCCTGGGAAATTGTTTTGCAATTTCCGGGACACAGAAAATTTCTTTGAAATTTTCTCGTGTTTTTTATTATAATCTTTTTTAATTATTGAATTTTTTTTATTGAATCTTTTAATCATTGCACTTATTTCCTTTTTTATTTCTTTAATTATTATCGGATGAGTTATATCGTTCAATTTTTTCAGTTTCTTAGAATCATTGAAAACAATTTTCTTCAACTGATTCCTATTTATCGTACCAAACTCTTTTTTTATTTTGTTCCTAATAGATTTATCCTTATTGTAAATTCCATGATATAATTTATCGGCATTAATTACTTTAAAGCCATATTTACCAAACATATTTGCAACAGTTGTTTTTCCTGAACCAAAACTTCCTGTTATTCCGATTATCATTTTACTACAAAACCTTCTCAAAAACAAACTCTTTGATTTCTTTTGGCCATGTTTTTTTAATATCTTTCTTGTATTTATGGACAGCATCAATAAAATCCTGCCTTATATCTTCTTTCCCTTCAATCATCTCAACAATCTCTTTTTTTGCAAATATTGGAACACGCTTGAGGTTCCATGCCTGTATTTTTAGTTTTTCTTTTTCTTCATCCCTGTCTGCAGCTGATTTTTCTTCTGCTTTTTTCCATTCATCAGCATAATTGAATTCAAAATCCTCCTTTTTTATGCCTTTTTTAGCTCCTATCTTAGTCAAAATATTCTTGTGCATCCTTCTTAGGAATTCCACACGATCTTCAATCTTTAAAATATCTGTTATTCCCTGAGCGATTAAGTTGAATGCAAAAGGGCTTGGTATAGTGGTAGTTATTTCTTTAATTTTAATGTTTTTCTTTTCTATGCCTTCAATCACTTTTTTAGCATTGTTTATATCCATCAAATCTTCAAGAACCTCTCTTCTGGCTTCCTTTAATATGGAAAAATCCGGAGAAATTCTTTTTACTGCATTGATTAGGATTTGAGAGCTGACTGTCTGCCTTCCTACGCGTTTTTTATGGCCTTTATACACCCTTAAGATCATCAAAGCTCTCATTGCGCAATGTCTAAAACGCCTTTTCAATATCTCTGTACGGTCAATTGCCATGTTCAATAATTTTTCAAAATCCTTTGGTTTTATTAACTTAAAAGCATGCATCACATTAATCGCTTTTTCAGAAGCGACATAAAAACCATTGTCATTGATTCCTATTTCAACATCGCGATGCTGTGTTCTTGAGATTGCAAATGCAACTGCACGGCTTAGGCAATCATTTACTCTTCTTCCAAACAGCGTATGGAATATTGTATGTTTAACACCTTGTTCATTTGTGTAATGCTCTACTATAATCCTGCTATTTGAAGGTATTTCAGCGTAATTAAACTGCTCAAAAAAATAATTGTAGATGGATTTAGCAGCGTTTTTGTCAACATAGACATAATCATTGATGAAATCAATAATCTCTTTCCTGCTTTTTCCTAAACAAAATTTTTCATTGATTAATTTCCTGAACCTTCCAATTTCCAGAGCTAAATCAAAGCTTAATGGCAGCATCTCTGAAAACCATGCAGGAACATTTGGAGGCCTTACTACAGAGGCATTTACTTGAGCAGTCATTCCCCTGGAAAATTTAAACATATAAGTCTGTCCTCCCAGTACAAAAACGTCTCCGGGCTTTAGCCTTTCAAGGAAAGCTTCTTCTATGGTTCCAACTACATGGTCTCCAACTTTGACTATAACAGAGGTTTCATCCGGAATTGTTCCTATGTTGGTCATGTAAAGAACTCTGGCTAATTTACCTCTTTTTCCAATCATTCCTGTCTCTTTATCATGCCATATTTTAGCGTAGATATGCCTGTCTTCTAAGCTGGTATAATTTCCAGCTAAATATTCAATCACTTCATTGAAATCTTTTCTTTGAAGTTGGTTGTAACAGTAAGAGCTTTTTATTAATTTAAATAAATCATTGATATGGATTATTTCCTGTATAGCTATACCATAGATCTGCTGGGCTAAGACATCTAATGCATTAGTTGGTATGTGGATTTTATCCATCTTCTTTTCAATAGCGCTTTTAAGAATAACTGAGCATTCCACTAAATCATCCCTGTCTAAAACAATGATTCTTCCTTTTGTAACCTCATGAAATCTGTGGCCAGACCTTCCAATTCTTTGTAAAGCTCTGGCAACTGATTTAGGTGATGATAGGCATATTACTAAATCTATAAAGCCAATATCGATTCCTAATTCTAATGATGTTGAGCAGACAACAACCCTTACCTTGCCTTCCCTTAACCTGTTTTCCAGATTATGCCTATGGTCTTTGCTTAAGCTTCCGTGATGCGCTCCTATGCCTTTAACTTGGTCTGATTCCTCTTCAGTTTCATTATAGAATTTAGGAAATTTTTCTTTTAGGTTGTGAACAACTCTTTCAGTAGCAGATCTTGTATTTGTGAATATTAAAGTTGTTTTGTGCTCCTGGATTAAATTATGCATCAAGTCATACATTGCAGTGTGCATGTTCCCATGATGAGTGTCTATTAAATCCGGAACAGGACTTAAAACTTTTATGTCTAATTTTTTAATAAACTGAACATCTACTATTTTGCAGGGTCTTTCTTGATTTGCGCTTGAGGATTTTTCGTTAATTTCATAACCTACAAGATATTTAGCAATTTCTTCTAATGGTGCTATAGTAGCGCTTAGGCCTATACGCGTCATAGCAGGGCTTAGTTTCTGCAATCTTTCCAAACTTAATGATAAATGAGTGCCACGTTTATTTTCAGCCAATGCATGCACTTCATCGACAATGCACCACTGAACATCTTTTAATAGATCTATGAATTTGAATGATGACAAGACAATTGCTAAACTTTCCGGAGTTGTGATTAAGATATGGGGTGGTTTTTTCAGCATCTTTGATTTTTCTGATGGTGTTGTATCTCCTGTTCTTGATGCAACCCTGATACCAAACTTTTTTCCTGATAATTC
>CAZTBE010000040.1:0-8919 GCA_964611745.1 uncultured Methanosarcinales archaeon
GTTCATTGAGTTCTTTTAATATTTTTTTTATTATGGGCAAGCATTCTTTATCTGTCAAGATTACTTTTGCACCAGAATCGTTAAGCATATATTTTGCTTCTTCTTCTTTGAAATAAGTATTCATTGGAACAACTATTGAGCCATTTTTAAGAATTCCACTAAAGAAGTAAATCAATTCCGGGCTGTTAGGAAGATATAAAGCAACTCTGTCTCCCTTGTTGACTGAGATTTTTTTCAAAGCATTTGCTATTTTGTTTGCATTGCTACTTATCTCACCAAAGGTTATCTTTCTTTCATTAAATTCAATTGCTGGCTTATCAGCATAAGTTTGGAATGTCTTGTTAAAGCTTGAGACTAAAGTCATATATAAATTGATTTTTTGCAGTGTTTAAAAATTTAACTGATATTGGTTTAAAATTATTTTCAATATGGAAAAGAATAAAAGGGCTGTGCCAGAGCGGGTTTAAGGTACAATCCTATAGATTGTATGGATTAAAACCCATTCTAAGGCTAACAGAATTAATGCTGTTATGAGCAGAATCCAGGTTATGTTTAAAGATATCGACCTTTCTGTAAAGGATGCAATTTCTTTGAAAGTGTTTTCCAGTGTATCTTTACTTTCTGCCCTAAAGTATCTGCCGTTTGTCTGGGATGCAATTTCTTTTAAACTTTCTTCGTCAAGCTTTGAGAGTATATCCAGCCCGAATAGTTTGCCACCTTCTTCTGTACCTATACCAATTGTATGTACAATAATCTCTCTTGTTTTAGCGTAATCTACAGCTATATCAATCGGTGTCCCAATATTGCTTTGCCCATCTGTAAGAAGGACTATGACTTTTGATTTTTGACTTGATTCATCACCTGCCAACAAGTTTGAAGAAATAATCAATGCATCTCCAACATTAGTTCCTCCGCTTTCTTTTATATTTAATTGATTAATTATTTCTTTAACCTCACGTTTGTCAGCAGTAGGCTCTTTATCAATAAAAACAGTGCTTGCAAATGAGACTACACCAATATCAGACTGGCCCACTACAGAATCGACAAAAACAATTGCAGATTCTTTTGCAGCTTCCAGCCTTGTAACATCAAAATCATCAGCAAGCATGCTGGTAGATGTATCAATAGCAAGTATAAAATCAAAATCACTTGCTTTACCTGTATACCACAGAGTTGTTCCGGTAACAGATAAAATAAGCAGAATGTAAACCATCAATCTTAAAAATAATAAAAAAATGTTCTTATTCCTAAATAATCTTTTGTATGATTTGCCTAAAAATTTTCCTTTTGAAACTCTTTCAATAGCTTCAAAGTTTGAAAATTTCAAGGCTGCAGTTTTTATATACTTTAATGTCAAAATGTGCGTCAGGATAATAAAGGGTATAAGCAACAAAGTCCATAAATATACTGGATTTGTAAAAGTTACTTCAACCATTCTTACCTGTGCCTTAGGGCTCTTTTCATAAATAGATTTGTTATTGACTCTACAAATGATTTGTCTGTTGTAAGATTTACAAAGTCTGCATTTGCCCCTAAAAAAGCATTTTTTACAGTTTGTTCCTGCTTAATCACATATTTCCTATAATTTTCCTCTATTAATTCCGGCCTGACTAAAACCTGCCTGTCAGAATATGGATCTTCTAAAATTGCCTGGCCGCTATAATGCGGCAATATTTTATCTCTTGGGTCTCTTACCATGATGCCGATTAAATCAAACTTTCTTGACAGCATTTTAATGTATGTTTCCCAGTCATTTTTCAGGCCAATAAAATCTGACAGGAGTATAACAATAGAATCTTCTTTCAAAAATGAAAGGACAAATTTCAGGGCGTTATTTAAATTATATTTTCCTCCGTAATTATTTGGATTAACCAAAGCTTTAACAAGATTCTGATACTGGACAGGGCCTGTTGTTGGCGGCATTGATTTTACAATCTCATCACTAAACATAATAAACCCAATACCATCTCCTGCATTCAATACACTAAAGCTTAATGCTGCTGCTATTTCTCCAGCGTATTCCATCTTTAGCTTATCTATGGAGCCGTAAACCATGCTGGAGCTTGCATCAATTATGAAAAAGATATTCAGGTTTCTTTCTTCTTCAAACTGCTTTACCAGCAATTTCTTGGATTTAACAGATGCTTTCCAGTCTATTATTGCTGCATCATCATTCGGTGTATATGGCCTGTAATCCTTAAACTCTAAGCCTCTTCCACGAAATACACTTTTATAATTGCCAATAAACCTCGTGTTTACTATCTGGTTTGTCAATATCTTTAGCCTTTTAATGCCTCCAGATAAATCCAGTTTCACTTCTTTTTTCATGGTATCGGAACCTTAGAAAGAATTTCCTTAATTATTGCCTCTGTTTTAATGCCCTCTGCCTGGCCAGTGTAGTTAAGAAGAATTCTATGACGCAAAACATCATAAGCCACGTTTTTTACATGCTGGGGCCTGATATAACTATCACCCTTTAGAAGGGCATCTGCTTTTGCCCCTATGAACATACTAATGCATGCTCTTGGCGAGGTTCCTAATCCAATATATTTGCCTGTTTTAATCTTATACTTTTCAGGATTCCTTGTTGAATCTGCTATATCCACAATATATTCTTTAATTTTGTCGCTATGGGATATTTTTTTAGTTATGTCCTGCAGCTCTAATATCCTGGCTGGAGATAGGATTGAATTAATTTTATAGTCCTGAAATTTTTTTAGGGTTATATTCTGCTCTATTATTTTTTTCTCTTCCTCTTTTTTAGGATACTCCATAAGAACCTTAAATAAAAATCTGTCAATCTGGGCCTCTGGCAAAGTATAGACTCCTAAAGTTTCTATTGGATTTTGAGTAGCTAAAACAAAAAACGGCAAGTCCATTTCAAATGTTTCTTTGCCGATAGTAGCCTGTTTTTCCTGCATTGCCTCCAGCAGAGCTGACTGCACTTTAGGAGGAGCCCTATTAACTTCATCTGCCAAAACAAAATTGCTGAATATCGGCCCTTTAATAACAAAGAAACCCTTTTCTGCTTCATAAGAGGTTATTCCGACAATATCTGTTGGCAGTAAATCAGCAGTGAATTGTATCCTCTTAAAAATACATCCGGTGGCCGCAGCAATAGATCTTATAGCAAGAGTTTTTGCTATTCCTGGAATTCCTTCAAGCAGAACATGCCCATTTGCAAGCAAGGCTTTTATCAATGCGTCAATAACTTTTTCCTGCCCAACAACAACATTTGCAACTTCAGATTTTACTTTATCTATATCTGCCTTGCATTTATTAATAACACTGTTATTCAACCCTTTCATTACCTCACCTCTTTTTTACTAGGAGAAGTTTCTAAGTTTAATAGTACTGCACTTTTTATTATAAATTAAAATCTAAATAACCGGAGTTTTACCGCCATACTTTGCACTGAAGGCTTTGTTTGCATATTCCAAGGTAAAAATGTCCAAATTACATTTTGTAGCCCTCATTTTAATTATAGATATTTCTCTTGTTACTTTCCTATATCTTTCTGTTAATTGTAAGCGTATTATGCCATCTGCCAAGTACTCTTCCACACCAAATTCTGTCTGTTTGCCTTTCTCTGTAAATGATTCAGAAATCATATATGATGTTAATCCTAACTCTCTTAGAAATTCAAATATAAAGAATAATTTTGTTCTTGGGTCCTCAAATCTTGATAAAGCATAGAGGGCAGACATAGAATCCATGACAAATAAATTGCATTTTGTGTCTTTAGAAATCTTTGAGGTAAGGTTCTTAATTGCATTTAGCCAGTCACTGCCTGAAGAAAACTTTGTATCTTTAACTTTTTTCCTTAAACCGCTTAAATCAATCAGAATCAAGCTTCCTTTTTTAGAGGATTTTACTGATTTCAAATCAGTGTCTATTTTTGAGATATCTGAACTAATAACTAGGTTTATTTTTGACATGTCGAAATCCATATTAACCATATGATTGATTATAGAATGGGATGATTGCTCCAAAGTTAGGTAAAATCCTGTATTCCCATTAACAGCCTCATTGTATAGGATGCTGAATGCTACAGATGATTTCATGGTTCCACTGCTTCCGTTTATCAAAACGATATGGCCTTCAGGAATTCCGCCTTCCATGTTTTCATCTAATCCGTTAATGTAAGTCTTTATTCTTTTAATGTCCTTTTTGCTTTTAATTAATTCCATTTTTATTTCCTTCTATAATTTTGTATATATAAGTTTATCTAATTCTTTTGTGCTTGTTGTTATTAAGATTCCTTTATTATCGTTCAGCAAGACTGCAGAGCCGGTAATTGTTGAGCCTGCATTGTACTTATAGAGCAGCTTTCCATAAAAGTTTCCGGGCTCTTTTGTTATCATATCAGAATAATGCCCGCTTTGCTGTGTAATAGAAGATATTCCAGGAACATAATCTAATACAAAATTGCCTTCACCTTCGAGCGCATAAACAAAACCATCATAGGAACTTATGATGATCTCCGGTTTGTTATTATTGTCTATATCCAAAATCAATGGACTTGCAACTACCCAAAAATTTGTTTCATAATCCCAGATCTTATATCCCTTATTGGAAATCACGTGCATCTTATCATCGCATGAGCCAATTAAAATTTCCGGCTTGTTGTCTTTGTTTATATCCTTAATTATAGCTTTCGAAAATATTTTTCCCCCGGTATCATGTTTCCAGGTAAGATTTCCTTTGTCATCAAGTGCATAAAGATTATTGTCTGTTGAGCCAATAACAATATGGACATTTTCATTATCCAATGAGTATATAGCTGCTTGTGCAGTTATTTTATCCTCTGTTTTAAATTCCCATAACAATTTCCCATTTATATCAATGGAATATACTGTTCCATCATTTGATCCAACAACAATTTGCTTTTGCTTTTCGTCAATTAATGCAGGGCTTGCTTCTATGCCTGATTTTGCCTTGAACTTCCACAACAATTTCCCTTTGCTGTCCAGGCAATAGATTAAAGAATCATTTGATCCAAATATTATTTCCAGCTTCTTGTTTTTATTGACATCTGCAACTAATGCAGAAGCTTTTATTGCGTCTTCACTTGAAAAATTCCAGAGTAATTTTCCCTTATGATTTAATACAAATAGTGCGCCTATCTCAGAGCAAATAATAATTTCATCTCTGCCATCGTTGTCTATATCAGCGATTACAGGCTCTGCGCTTACTTGTTTGAATTTTTCTTCTTCCAAAAAAATTAATTCTTCTTTGCCTAATTTCTGCTCAATTGTATATTCCCATACTTTACTGCCATTATGGTCCAGAGCGTAAATTTTCCCGCTTTTTGTACCGAAAACTATTAAGGAATTATCTTTGCTTACTGCAGGGCTGGTAGTTATGATATCGTCAGCCAAGAAATCCCATTCTTTGACTAGCTTTCCTTCTTGTTCCCCTTCTAATTTTTTAAATAATTTGGATAATAACGCCATGTATGAATTTATTTATTATGGATATTTAATATTTTCTATTATAGGGCTTTTTTCTTTAATGAGGCTGCGTTCAAAATCTCCTTCGCTGCCAGCGGCACGTTCGCAAGCTCACGTGTAATTCACGGTTGCCATCGGTTCGCATTTGATTTCATTAAGTTAAGGCTGCCACCCCCGTAAGGGACTTCCCCCCGGCAGCTTCATGTATCCTGTTGAAGATGCTCACAAATTGATGGCAACCTATATTTTGAATGCAGCTCCTAATGATGAAAATATTTAAATAGTATGTTTGAATTAAATTTATTATGGATGAGTTTAGTGAGCAAGAAGTGAATAAGAAAAAAGAGGAGAGTTCTGAAGATGGTGATTATAGGAATTTTACCAAGCTCAGCACTAAAGAAGTTTTAGATAAAACAGGATTTGGATTTGGGTCTCAGCAATTTATAAACATACTTTTCCTGTTGACCGGGGCTTCATTTTTTTTAATAGGGATTGTTAATGGTTTAAAAGTTATAGTGGGGAATCTAGTTTATTACTTCATTGAAAGGTCTAAGTTTGTTATAGATAAAAGGATTATCAGCCTAAGCGGCATTGTATTCGGCTTTTCTTTTTTGCTCATAGCGATTGCAATATTTATAAAATCCATTGCGCTGTTTGCATTCGCAATCATAATAAGCAACATTTCTATAGTCCTTTATGGAGAATCAAAAAAATTCTTTAAACTAAGCAGCAGTAAGGCTTTTTTGACTGAAAAAATCATAAAATACAGCCTTATAATAACTGCTATATCTTTGTTCATAGCTGCTTACTTGATGGATGCTTTCCCAATTTCTGGTGCACCTGTTTTGTTAAACATTTTTAATAACTTGTTCTCACTTAGAATATATGGATATTTGATTGTTTTTGAAATTGCGGCAATCTCATTTATTGCTGCGGGCTATATCTTATCACATGTAAAAAATAAGTCCAACCAGTTAAAAAAACAGGGAAATTTAAAAGATGAAACTTCTGATATCCACAAAGAATATCTTTCAGGACCATTGCAACTCAAGGACAATTTCAATTTTTTTATTAAAAATAAGATATTGCTTTTATTAATCATAACAAACATTGTGGTCAGCTTAGTGCAGATCATTGGCTATTCTTATTTTGGAATTTTTATTTACCAAAATTTCAATAATGTGATGTTTGGAGGTTTTTTGAATGTTGCTATGGTATTCCTTATTTCAGTCTTTAGTTCCCTGATAGGTTATTTTATAACAAAAATCAATGCAAGAGCTTATAGAAAATTCCCAATACTTATTTTTGGCATTATAATGATTGCTTTTATGCCATTTATCTATTATTTCAAGCCAGATTTGATTTTTGTCACCATTGGAACCATAATTGGAGTAATAGGGGGTTCTACTGTAGGGGTCACAAACAGCTTATTGGCAATAGAATTGATCAACTATAATTTAAGGCAAGCATATTTTTCTTTTACCAATCTACTGTCTGTCCCGTTTTTCCTGGTATTTGCGCCTATCCTGGCTTATATTGCCCAGGCTTATGGTTTGAGCGTGTTATTCCTATCATTGACAGCTATATTAGTTGTGCTTATAATCATGCTTTTAACAGTATCTGTAATATTTAAAAAAGAACTGGTATAATGCTGCTATATAAAATACAATAATTTTTTATATATGTAAAAAAGATTAAAAATTACAGAAAACAATAATACAAAAATGGCCCGAAAATTATTCAAGAAAGGGATGAGTCCTATAATAGCTACTATGTTATTAATTGCCCTTGCAGTTTCTATTGGGGCTACTGTAATGAGCGTTGGAGGATTGTATTATGAAAAGATTAGATTAGAAGGTGGCGTTTGTTCAGAGGTCTTGATTAGTGCGTTCGGGTTAGGAAGAGAAAGGGAATGTCTAGCTTATGAACATAAGTCAATCTTAAACTTTTATCGGAGTAATGATACTGTAATAACTCCTGAATGCTATACTGGAATTTTGACAGGAAAAGGAGATATATGCACAACATCAAATGCACTTTTAGATTCCAGTTGGGCGCCAATAAAAGAAAGCATCAGATAATCATAATTTTTATAAACATTGTATTAGATTAATTAAGGAGTATAGGCTATTATCTGTAAATGGCTTCAGAAAAAAAAGAGGTGGCAGGTAAAAGAAATGAATTACTTAGCAGGATAATCCTCACTAAGTTAAAAACTATCCGAAAAGAAAAATTTGGGCCTAAAAGCATCGATAAATTCAGCCTGACTATCAGGGTATTCTTACTTAGATACTTGAATTTAAACTATGAGTTTACTTTAGACGAGCTTGTTGATGAACTGAATAAAAGAAAAATTTCAAAAAAGTTAAGTAAAAGGATTGTAGCAATCCTGGATTTGATAACTAAGGTAGTATATGAGAATAAAAAAATATCAAAAGAAGAATTCATATCATTACTGGAGGAAGCAGAAGGAGTTATAAATTTAGCTACAGGAAAAGCTGAAAAAAAGTCTGAAAAAGAAGAAAAAATAGAGATAAAGAAAGGTCCATTATTCAGTTTTTTACATAAGTTTGGTGCAGTAAAAACAAAAGAGGAAAAAGAATCAATTAAAAGGATAAAAGAGACTGAAGAAAAGAAAATTGTTGAGGAAGAAAAAAAGAGGCTGGAAGAAGAAAAGAAGAAGGAACTTGAAAGAAAAAAGGAACTAAAACAAAGAGAAAAGTTTAGTAAACAAAATGGAGAGGATAAGAATAAACTAGAAGAAATAATGAGACAAAGAAAACTAGAAAAGGCAAAGACTTTAGAACCTGTACCTGGTGTTGAAGGGAAAACAGACAAGATTGAATTAATTAAGAAAAAGATTGATGGTGCTAAGGCTATGATGCATGAACTTAATCTGGATGGTGCAAAAAGAACTTATACTGAGATTATAAAAATCTATATTTCCTTGGAACCCAGAGAGCAGGCAGGAGTTTATAAAGATATAATGGATTTGTATTATGAAAGAAAAAACAAGGAAAAAGTAAATAGGGTTGAATAAGAAGTTTTACTTTGAAAGCATCCTGCGTATTTCTTTTTCTTCATTCTCAAAGGTTTTAAGTTCTGTTCTTGTAGGGCCCAGCCTTCTATGCCTATGCTCTTTCTTAAAGGCAGATTTTAGACTAAATCCTGGAACCCATTCTGTGCTTTTGATTCCATAAATTATCAATGCAAGGATTATCAGCAAAGCTGCAATAATCAATGGTAACGTTAATTCGAATCCAACTAATCTGGAATGTCTTTTTAAATCTGGAGGTATTGCTTTTTCACTTACAATCTGTCTGCAAGCATTTATTCCACTTTCAGTCAATCTCAGAGCTTTTTGGAATTCTTTATTTTCCAAGGCTGTTTCAGCTTGTGTTAACAATTTTGTCAGCTCTAAGCATTCAGGATTTTGTTTAAACAAGTCTAGAGAGAATTTTATCTT
>CAZTBE010000041.1:0-8855 GCA_964611745.1 uncultured Methanosarcinales archaeon
TTAAAATATTCCAATGGTAATAATTTTAGATATCAACAATAACTTCATAATCAATCTTCGAGTCTTTATTTAACGTTTCAAAAACAATCTCTTCTGCGTTTGTTGTTGCTATTAAATCAAGCTTTATTTTTTCAAAATCTGCTTTTGTTATTTTTCCTTTAGCTATAATTTTTTTTACTGGGATTTTTAATGACAGGTTTTTTTCGGATTTTGCTCTTCTGATGTGCTGCAATACATAAACAAAGAAATCTCCAATCTTTTCTGCTTTTTCATCAATTAAATTTAATTTTGGCCAGCTTGCAAGATGGATGCTTTTGCTTGTTTCGTGTTTTTTGAAAAAAGCATGATAAAGCTCTTCTGTTATGAAAGGGGTTATTGGAGCCATTAATTTTATTGTTGTAAGTAAAGTATGGTACAATCCATATTGCGCAGATAATCTTGCTTCTTTGCCCCTTTTTTCTGCATTATATACTCGGTCTTTTATTATTTCAAGATAATTATCGCAGAATGTATGCCAAAAGAATGTTTCAGTTGAAAGCTTTGTATGGGAATATTCATAATTCATGAAATTTTCAGTGGATTCTTTTATCAGGTTGCTTAGCTTTGATAAAATCCACCTGTCCATGACATCCAAATTCTTTGGCTTTTTTAGATTATAATCAACAAGATGCATAAAAGCGAATTTTGATGCATTCCATATCTTTGTTGTGAATTTTTGTCCAGTCACTAAATCTTTTTCCTGGAACGGCAAATCATCTCCTAATTTAGAGCCAGCTGCCCAGAACCTTAATGCATCTGCAGAATATTTTTTAAGAGTTTCTCTTGGGTCAATTATATTTCCTTTTGATTTTGACATCTTTTTTCCGTGTGGGTCAAGGGCAAATCCTGTAATCATGATATTTTCCCATGGATTTTTATTAAAATGAAGTTGACTTTTTACTAGGCTATTGAAAAGCCAAAAATTAATTATGTCATGCCCTTGTGGTCTAACATTCATAGGATATATTTTGTCATAATTTGGTGTTCCTTTGATAAGTTCTCCTGCTAACTGGGGTGTAAGTGCTGATGTAGGCCATGTATCTTGAACATCTTTTTCTGGAATAAACTTTGTACCTCCACATTCCTCACATTTTTTAATGGGTGGACTATCTTCTATAGGGTCAATTGGTAAGTCCTTTTCATCTGCTAAAACTTCTTTTCCACAATTTTCACAATACCAGAGAGGAAATGGAACACCAAAATGTCTTTGTCTCGAAATACACCAGTCCCATTGCAAACCATATATCCAATTATTTAATCTATATCTCATATGTTTTGGATACCACTTCATTTCAGCACCATTTTTTAGGAACTGATCTTTGAGGTCTAAGTATTTTATATACCACTGTTTTGAATGTAATATTTCAATAGGAGTGCTACATCTTTCGTGGACATTAACTGTATGAGTAATTGGTTTTGAGTTAACTAATAAATTCTTATTCTTTAAATCTACTATAATTTTTTCCCTGCATTGTTTTATTGTCAAACCTTTATATGTTCCTGCAAGATTTGTCATTTTTCCTTCTTTAGTAATAGATTCCCTTAAAGGTAAATTATATGCTTTATACCATTCGATGTCAGTTTGGTCTCCAAATGTACAGCACATTACCACACCTGTACCTTTCGTAGAGTCTGCTCTTTCGTCCATTAGGATAGGGACATTATGTTTAAATATAGGTACGACTGCCTTTTTACCAAAATATTTCTTATACCTTTTATCATCTGGATGGGCAAAAATAGCTACGCAACTGCTTAATAGTTCTGGCCTAGTTGTTGATATTATTAAATCCTCATTATCTACTTTAAAAATAATGGCATTAAAGGTACTAGGTAACTTACTATCTTCTAGATCTACTTGTGCAATTCCAGTCTGACATTCTGGGCACCATATTGAAGGAGCGTCTTTTCTATACACTCTACCCTTTTTGAATAAATCTATAAATGACCATTGGGATATTCTCCTACAATGAGTGTTTATCGTAGAATAAAATAGTGAAAAATCACAACTAATTCCAATATTTTTCCAGTCTTGGATGAAACTAGGCCTTATTTTATTTAATGTACTTAAACATAAATCTATGAACTCGGATCTTTTCATCTTAACAGAATGGACATTATTTAATTTTTCAACAAGCCTCTCTGTTGCAAGACCATTATCATCAGTCCCGAATGGATAAAAAACATTTTTTCCTCTCATTCTTTGGTATCGTGCGATAAAATCCATTTGAGAATACATAAAAGCATGCCCTATATGCATTTGACCACTTACTGTTGGTGGTGGAGTGTCTACTGAGTAAACTTCTGCTTTGCTTTCCGGGTCAAAGGCATAGATTTTTTCCTTTTCCCAGCATTCCAGCCACTTTATTTCTGCTTCCTGTGCATTATATCTCTTAGGCAATTCCATAGCTTAATAGAAAAGATATTTGTATTTAAAGGTTGCGGGACTGATTTGAATGTCTTGGCACTTTATTAGATATACACTAGCTAAGTTAAAAACATTGCAAATAGGAGTATGGTTAATTCATCATAACATTTAAAAGTCAATTTGCATTCTTTAATAGTATGTATGGATCACAGCAGCACCAAGTTTGTCTTGATTATCTTTTAAATGTGAATACTCGCCATTATGGAACCATGATAGTTGGATTTTCAAACAATGGAAATGACCTATTTATGACTAGACCTATAACAGAAGTGGATAGAATCTTTCATTCACTTTTAAGAGATTATATAAAACAGCACGATGAACCAGTTCGAGTCAAAGCTAAACGTATAATCGAACTGAATAAACCTTTAGATGTTAAAGTTCAAGGAGAGGATTATAGAATCGAGGGCTTAGTCGAAACTCTTCATGAACGATATTATGATATGGAAGAAAAAAGAGAGAATCTGAAAGAAGAAGCGAAAAAAATGAACACAGAGTTACAGCCTAGTAAATACTTATTGATTGGAGGTTCGGGTATAGCGATACTTGGAGTCTTGCTTGATAATTTTATGTTAGCAAATGTAACGGACTTCCTTAAATGGTTCGGTACTGCAGCAGCTGGTTTAGGGCTGATAAACATATACATAATTAAAAATGAAAATTCGAAATTACAGGAATTGAAATCATTAACGAATAATCCTATATCCGAATATTCGAGTTTTAGGGAAGAAGCCAGATTAGGTATACTAAATTCTTTAAGAGATGCGGGATTTTTACCATCTGATTATGGACATGATTTGGAGTGGGATATCACAAAATTAATATAATTAAAAACTATTCACTGTACTATGCAACCTTTCACAATCAAATACCAGCCTAAAAAAACCAATGAAATCATTGGGCAGGATATTGCAATAAAGAAATTAAAGGATTTTGTTGTTAATTTTAAAAAGCAAAGAAAAAATGCAGCTTTGATTTATGGTCCTTCTGGTGTCGGTAAGACAATAAGTGTTCAGGCATTGGCAAATGAGCTTGATTTGGAAATTTTGGAGGTGAATGCTAGTGATGTAAGGAATGCAGACCAGATTAATTCTATGATTGGTTCAGCATCCGGACAGATGAGTTTGTTTTCCAAAGGAAAGATAATTTTGGTTGATGAGATTGATGGATTGTCCGGAACAAAAGACAGGGGAGGTTTGCTGGCAATAATAAAGATAATTGAAAAATCATCCTTTCCATTGATTCTTACTATAACAAATCCCTGGGATTATAAATTCAATAAATTAAGAAGAAAGACAGAGATGATAGAATTTGCTCCGTTGGATTATCTGCCAATATTTGAAATTTTAAAAAAAATATGTCAAAATGAAAAAATAAAATTTGAGGAAATAATCTTGAAAGGCCTGGCAAGGAGGGCCGGAAATGACGCAAGAGCTGCAATAAATGATTTAGAAACATTGTCTATAGAAACAAAAGAGCTTACAAAAAAGAGTTTAGAAGAACTTGGAGAGAGAAATCAGCAGGACAGCATCCTTAATGCATTATTCAAGATATTTAAGACTACTGATCCTAAAGTTGCAATTTCTGCATTCGATAATGTAAAGGAAAATTTAGATGAGCAATTATTATGGCTGGATGAGAATCTGCCTAAAGAGTATACAAAACCAGAAGATCTTGCAAAAGCTTATGATAAATTAAGCAAAGCAGATGTTTTTAATCGAAGAATTAGGAGATGGCAACATTACAGGTTTTTGGTTTACATAAATGCTTTGATAACAGCAGGAATCGCAGTTTCTAAAAAGGAAAAGTATAAGCATCATGTACAATACAAGCCAACCGGAAAATTATTAAAATTATGGTGGGCAAAACAGAAATCAATGAAGAAGAAGGCTATTGCTGAAAAGATTGCAGAAAAAACACACAGTTCTAAAAAAGAAGTTCTGAAAAACACATTGCCTTATTTGCAGGTTTCTTTTAAGAAAAATAAAATATTCAGGGAAGAATTAACAAATGAATTGGATCTGAGTATGGAAGAGGTCGAGTGGTTGAGGAAATAGTACAATAAAAAACTTCAATGATTAAAAACTCAATAATAAAAAATAACAATAAATTAAAAATAATAAAACAATGATTAAGAATAAAATAATAATATTGTAGAAAACAAAAAATAATTGCATAATAATAATTAAAAAATTAATAATAAAATGATTATATAATGGGAAAAATTAGATGTACTTGGGCTGGGAATGAACCTTTAATGGTTTCTTATCATGACAAGGAATGGGGTGTTCCCGTACATGATGATAGAAAATTATTTGAATTCCTCATTCTTGAAGGCGCGCAAGCCGGATTAAGCTGGAGTACTATTCTCAAAAGGTTTAATAGCTATAGAAAAGCATTTGACAATTTTGATGCAAATAAAATTTCGAGGTATACAGATAAAGATAAAAAAAGATTGCTGAATGATGAAGGAATAATAAGGAATAGGTTGAAGATTGACGCAACAATAATCAATGCACAGAAATTTTTGGAAGTTCAAAAGGAATTTGGAAGTTTTGATAAGTATATTTGGTCGTTTGTAAACCATAAGACTATTGCTAGCAAGTTTAAATCATGGAAAAACATTCCTGCAAATACAAAGGAATCAGATGCGATGAGCAAGGATCTGAAAGAAAGGGGATTTAAGTTCGTTGGTTCAACTATATGCTATGCATTTATGCAGGCAGTAGGGATGGTGAATGACCATACTATAGATTGTTTTAGGTATAATAGTCTGAAACAATAAAAATTCACCACAACCCAATAATCATTTCTATAACTTTTATTCAAAAACTTTAAATATTAATTCTAGGAAAGAAGATTAAAAGGTGTTTTAATGAGTTTAAGGGATAAATGGCCTTCAAGGACTGCATTTATTTATGCTGCTATTGGTTCTGCTGTGGGTTTGGGAAATATCTGGAGATTTCCTTTTTTAGCAGAAAAATTTGGCGGTGGAGCCTTTCTTATCCCTTTTCTTATAGCATTGTTTGTTGCCGGAATTCCTTTATTGATTCTTGAGTTTGCCTTGGGGCAGAAGATACAAAAAGGTGCTGTGGATAGCCTAGCATCAATAAAAAAGAAGCTCTCTGGTGTTGGTTGGTGGGCATTGTTTACTGCTTTCATAGTAATCAGCTATTATGTTGTTATAATGGCATGGTCATTGATTTATTTATTTACTTCATTTGGTGTTCAGTGGTCTGAAAATCCTGAAGGATATTTTAATGACAATGTTTTGCAAAAATCAGAAGAACTATCAAGCACCTTACTCTCTGTAGGAGGCATTGTCCCTTCAATATTCATTTCTTTGTTGGTATGCTGGATTCTTATTTATTTTTGCGTTTGGAAAGGTATTAAAAGTGTCAGCAAAATTGTAATGTGGACAGTGCCTTTGCCTATAATTTTGTTGATAGTTTTATTGATAAGGGCATTTACTCTTGATGGCGCAATGGTGGGTATTGCAGAATACATTACACCAGATTTCAGTGCTATATTTGATGCAGAAGTCTGGATTGCTGCTGTTTCTCAAGTATTTTTCTCATTAAGTATTGCATTCGGGGTTATGATTGCTTATTCAAGCTATAATAAAAAAGGTTCTGATATCAACAAAAATGCATTTACTGTTGGGATTGCAGACACTGTTATTGCAATAATAGCAGGTTTTGTTGTGTTTGGAACATTAGGATTTATGGCAGAGCAGCAGGGAGTTGCTTTTGATGAGGTTGTTGCCTCAGGTCCAGGATTAGCTTTTGTTGCTTTTCCAAAAGCCTTAAGCTTGATGCCTTTTGCTTCTTTATTTGGCATTCTCTTTTTCCTTACATTGCTTACTTTAGCAATCGACAGCGCATTTTCATTGGTTGAGGCAATAGCTACAACTATTAAGGACAAAACAAAGATATCCAAGGAAAAGATTGCATTTATTGTGTGTTTTCTCTGCTTTTTGGCAGGTATTATCTACACTACCAATGCCGGCTTGTACCTACTGGATGTTGTTGACCATTTCCTAACAAATATCAGCCTCATTGTAATCGGAATTCTTGAATGTATTGCTGTTGGATGGATTTTCGGAGCAGAGAAAATGCGGAAATATATCAACAAGGTTTCTGATTTTAAGATTGGGACCTGGTGGAATACAACTATAAAATATATTATTCCTATCTCTTTAGCAATAATCCTTGCATTGCAATTGAAACTGGAATTCATTGCAAACTATGAAGGGTATCCTGACTGGGCTATTCTGATTGGATGGCTTGCTGTTTTAGTTCCTTTAGTTATTGCATTCTTGATACCTCAAAAAATGCTTTCTAAAGATAAAGCATGAGTATCTATTTAAATTATTTTAACAACAAATTTTCAGTACCTCAGTCTCGGGATACCGCAGGTATCCCAATACACTGGTGTGCGGGTACGCACAAAAAATAACAAATTTTATAAAATAATGAAAAAACTATTATTGAATGGATAAATTAACAATAGAAGATATGGCTGTTTTCTGCAAAAGGAAGGGTTTTGTTTATCCTAATAGTGAGATATATGGCGGTTTTTCCGGATTCTGGGATTTTGGGTATTTAGGAGTCGAGTTAAAGAACAATATCAAGAATGAATGGTGGAAGTTTCATGTTCAAGGCAGAGAAGATATAGTAGGCATAGATGGAAGCATAATAACTCATCCAAAAGTCTGGCAAGCTTCTGGCCACGTTGAAAACTTTGAAGATATTATGCTGACGTGCTCTAAATGCAAAGAAAAAATCAGAGCAGACCATTTTATTCAGGAAAAATTGAATATGAATGTTGAAGGTTCTGATTCAGAAAAAATAGAGAATATTCTTAAAAAAAACAAATTAAAATGTCCTAAATGCAGTTCTTATTTTGAGGAAATAAAAAATTTCAATTTAATGTTTAGTACTAATGTAGGGCCAAAAGAAGATAAAAGCCCTGTTGCTTACTTAAGGCCGGAAACTGCCCAGTTAATATTTGCTGATTTTAAGCTTGTTGTAGATAATGCAAGATTAAAGCTGCCATTTGGAATTGCGCAGATAGGCAAAGGCTTTAGGAACGAGATAAGCCCAAGAGATTTCCTATTTAGGTGCAGAGAATTTGATATGATGGAGATAGAATATTTTATGGATCCAAATAAGGAAGAATGCCCTTTCATAAAAGAAGTCTTGAATTACGAGCTTAATTTTTACAGCGCAGAAATGCAGGAAAAAGGCAAAAAACCATTGATAATGAAGGTAAAAGATGCTTTGAGGAGAAAAATGATTTCAGAATGGCATGCTTATTGGCTGGCAACAGAGCAGAAATGGTTTGTAAGTTTAGGTGCAAATCCGGATAACTTTAGAATAAGGCAGCACTTAAAAAAAGAAAAAAGCCATTATGCCCTGGATACATGGGATTTAGAATATAATTTTCCTTTTGGGTGGAAAGAGCTGCAAGGCATAGCAAACAGGACTGATTTTGACTTAAAACAGCATATGAAGTTTTCTGGCGAAGACTTAAGCATATTTGATGAAGAAAGCAAAAAGAAAGTAGTTCCCTATGTTGTTGCTGAACCTTCTCTTGGTGTAGAAAGGGCTTTTCTTGTTTTTATGTTTGATTCTTATATTCATGACCAAAAAAGGGGTAATGTTGTTTTAAAGTTAAATCCAAAGTTAGCTCCTGTTAAAGTCGCTGTTTTTCCTTTAGTAAACAAATTGGAAAAAGAAGCAAAAGAAGTCTATAATTTATTGAAAAATGACTTTAATTGCAGCTATGACAAATCAGGAAGTGTTGGCAGGAGATATGCCAGGAATGACGAGATTGGGACACCTTACTGCGTAACTATAGATTTTGACAGCCTGAAAAAAAAGGATGTCACAATCAGGAACAGGGACAATACCAGGCAGATAAGGATTAAAGCCAAAGAACTAAAAGAAACAATAAGGAAATTAGTGAATAATGAGATAAAATTTGAAGAAGCTGGAAAGTTGATAAGATAATTCTTAAACTAACTCTTTAATAGTTAAAGAGAATTGTTTTATATCTTGGCAAGGTTGTTTGTAAAATGATTAAAAAACTACTTATTGCTATATTTTTGCTTTCAATAGTTTTTGTGTATGGATGTACTGGAGGAAGCAGTCACAATCCAAACATTCAAGGCCAGGCTGTTGCAGGCAACGTAGGAACAAATCTAGGTAATCTTGCTCCTGACTTTACAATAAAAACAATTGATGGAAAAACTGTAAGCTTAAGCCAGCTAACAAATGATAAGCCAACAGTATTATATTTCTTTGCGACTTGGTGTCCGCATTGTGCAAAGGATTTGTCTGCTGTAAGCAAGGTATATCCTCAATATTCAGATAAAGTAAATTTTTTG
>CAZTBE010000042.1:0-8753 GCA_964611745.1 uncultured Methanosarcinales archaeon
TAATAATTCATCATAATGAAAATAAAATAATTTATTTAGTGCGAGATATTAGAATAAATATATGAATATCAACTATATGATTTTAAATTTCTACTTAAAAAATTGGTTAAAGAAATATAGCACAAAACTTCACCTTATCAGATATAAGTGTTGACCCAATTAATTGGAGCATTAATTGCACAGATCAAAGTAATAATATTGGAAGCAGCGTATTTAGGAATGTTGTTGTTGTTCCCCATATAAGATTTAATGGAACAACTATTGATGTAGCAACCGTGGATATAAGAAATATAACAAACCTTACACTTGAAAACTCCATTGCTGGAAGGATTAACTTTACAAAAGGAATTGATTTAAGTTCTGGAGCTGATTTAAACAGATATGTAAATATAACCTCTAATAGAATAGAAATAAATTCAACTGCAATACCTGCTTTAAATAAATCTGCTATTTTATATCTGTATAATCTAACATTTACCAATCCAAGAATTTTAAGGGATGGTAGTGTTTGCTCTTCTGATATCTGCACTAAAATAACTTATACAGATAATACTTTGAAATTCAATGTAACCCAGTTTACAGTTTATTCTGCAGAAGAAACACCAGTAGCAGCAGAAGATGAAGAAGAAGTTACAACTACTGCTGGAGCTGCTGCAGCTGGTGGAGGTGGTGCGGGTTTTGTACCAACAAGAGAGGATTTTTCAATTGATGTGGATTTAATCAGAGCTTTAATAAAACAGGGAGGAACTCACCAAACCCAGTTTACTATTGAAAATATAGGTACTGAAGATTTGTCATTTAATATAGAATACCCAGATTTAGATGAACTGCTTCTTTTAAGCGACACTGAGTTTTTATTGGCTCCAGGCGAAGTAAAAGTTGTTGATATAACAACATTTGCAGAAGAAGAGAAAAAACCAGATATTTATTCCGGCAACATAAAGGTATCTGCAAATAATATCAAAAAATCTTTGCCCATAATAATTGAAGTCCAGGCAAAAAAAGCATTGTTTGATATCAATGTAAAAGTTCTTCCTAAGCATAAAAATGTACTAATGAATAAGAATGTGATAGCTAATATAACCTTAATTAATGTTGGAGACCTTAAACCTGTAGATGTTGAGTTATTCTATTCAATTAGGGATATTGAAGGAAACGATTTAATTTTTGGTATAGAAACTTTGGCAGTTTATGATGAAATCTCAAGAATAAAAGAACTGGAGCTACCCAAAAATATTACATTTGGTACGTATATGCTCTACAGCAGGGTTTCTTATGGTATTGAAACTGCCTCAGCAGCAGATATTTTGTATGTAGTCCAAGAAAAGCCAGCTTCATGCTTTGATAATCTACAAAACCAAGATGAAGAAGGTATTGATTGTGGCGGGTCATGCAAGCCATGTAAATTCCTAAATATCTTTAAGTCTATGCCCTCATTTGCAATTTTTGGAATAATTATTATTGTCTTTGCATTATTGACTTATGTTATCTTTAGAAAGAAAGCAAGCTATGGAATCAGAAGAAAACAAGCAAATAGATTATACCACTTTATAAATTCAGCTTTAGATAAAGGACACAAAACTCATCATATTAAAAGACATTTATTATCAAAAGGTTTGCCAAGTGATATAGTAAATAAAATTCTAAATAAAGTAACTTCAGATAAGTTAAGATATTTTAAAAGACCAAAAACCCAACATCTTGGACAAATATCAAAATCAAAAACAGTAAAAATATCAAATAATCTGCATAAACAGGTAACAGATTATATATACATAACTTTAGACCATAGCTACAATATTGGTCAAATTAAAAAAATGTTGCAAGATGTTGGTTGGCCTGAGGCTTTAATTGAAAAATATGTTTTAGAAGTACTCAAGCAAAGAAATGGAAGAAATTAAAAAAGAAATTTATTAAAAATCAAAAACTACGGCAGTAACACAATATAATGACTTAAAAACTCAGATACATTTATAGACAAGGTTTTAAAGAGCTCTTGATACTCTTTTTCGTCAAGAGAATGGATGTATTTTATAGCTGATATTCTCTTTGGCGTATCCTATGAGCAACCCTCCTACTTATGAAATTCTCTTTATAATAATCTAAGTCAACTCCATTATCTCTTTTTATCTTCCTCTTTAATAACTTAGCTCTTTAGCTGTTATCATTGATTGTTTTTATAAATCAAGGTGTATTTAATGTTTTCTATCATGGAAGTGAAAATCCATATTAGAAACCATATGAAATATTTATTATTTTATAAGGCAAATTCTCTTCTGTCTATTGTTTATCCCAACAATACCTACAAAATTTTGAATCATCTGGTATTTGTTTGCCACAGGGTTTGCTGTAAACTAGTTTATTTTCGGATGTTGCTTCTGGTTTACTATTTGATGTCTCTTTAGGTTTATAACTTTGTAAAATCACCAATTTTTAATTGTCCTTTCAACTTATCCGGACATCCATAAATATCATACTCAAATACATCTTTTCCTTCTTGTTCCAAGATGTATCTTTTAACTTGTTCTTGAGATACATGACCTGCAGAACCGCAGTAATAACCTCTTGCCCAGAGGTTATCAAATTTCTTGTAAGGAAATTTGTAACCTAGATATTTCAACTGGATGAAACATCTTCTTAACTGGATCGAGGTATTACCTTTCAATCTTTTTACAATGTCTGCAGGATTATGTGTTGGTCTTGCTCCCACAAATAGATGAAGATGGTCTGGCATTATCTCTAATGCCAATCTATTCAATCTGGTATCATAGCAGATTCCATCTATGATTGTTCTTAGAACATCTTTAACCTTTCCTTTTAGGATAGGTTTTCTGTACTTTGGTATCCAGATGAGGTGATAATTGATGTTAAATTTGCAGTGGTGTCCTGTTTGGACAGTTGCGATTTTACTTTCAATTTTGTGCACTTCTGGATTAAAGTGCGGATATTTGTATTTAAACATAGCAATCACCTCATGCTTAAAGGTGATTGCTGTTTTAGGGGAGTTTCTCGTCAAAGTGGAACTACTCTTAAACTTTTAATGTGAATGACCTCTAAAAGAGGGGAAAGTTTAAGTTGATAGTTCTGCGTGAGAAACCCCCGACTTTAGTCGGATTTATTTTGGGAGTATGTTATTTATATTGTCTTTAACATTAGATAATTTTAGAATATTTTTAATCGAATCTTTAGCATTAGTGAATTTTCTTTTTTCTATTGCAAAAATTCTGTTCTTTTTTATCATTGTTTTTTTGTGTTTTTTCCTGAACAAATCTGTATGGTATTTTATTTTTAATGGAGGACCTGATATTTCTATTGTTTTTGGAAGCTTATCATTCTCTAAAATATAATATAATAGAGCTGAATTGGAGTGCCATAGCATGTCGCTCTCTATGATTTTAAAGCCATAGGAAACAATGCTTTTTTCTATAAAAATAAATGCCTTGAGCATCTTTGCTCCTGCAACATCCTCTTTTTTGTTTAATGGTTTTGCTTTGAGCAGTATGAGTTTGTTTTTCTGGAATTTTTTTCTTATGTCCTGTTCTGTCAAGATCTTTACTTCAAAAAATTCCTTTGATGGCTTTTTCAGGAATTCTTTTGCCCTGTGCCTTAAAATATCCAGTTTTTCGTGGTCTAAAGCAGCTGCAGCATTCCTGTCTTTTTGCGTTGGGTCAATAACAATTAATGGGCTTGTCAGTTTTGATTTGTTGATTTCAAGAAAGATGTTTTTGTTTTTATAGTAGTTCTTAATATCAATAACTGTCTTGTCTTTCCATTTTGGTATTGTTTTCATTAATTTTAAAAAAGAACCATAATAAATAGTCAGAAGCTCACATACATAACCACTAAAGCCGCGAATGTGGCTTTCAGCACCATAAACCTTTTCTGCCTTGAAGAATTGTTTTGTGAGCCTCATATCGTCAATGAGGTTTTTGTGCTTGAGAATAAAGTTTGAGTGTAATGGGCTTACGTCAGTTATGTTTTTAGCCTGCTCTGCTTTTTTGATATCTAGTATAGGAACTATCTCAAAGGTAAATTTTTGCTGTTTTATCTGGAAATAGTCTCTAGAGCCATGAAGCCTTGTTGCTTTGTAGTGCTTTTTTAGAAATTTTTCAAGTATATCTGATAATTTATCGCTTTTATCCTTAAATTTATTGTAATTAAATTTAACAAAAATATCTGCGTCAAAAGTTTTTAGCCAAGTTCCTTTTGCCCCTGAGCCTCCTAGTATAGCCTTTGCATCTTTTATCTCTTTATTTATTTTGTTTATTATGCTGTTTGCCTTATCTAATATCTCTTTCTCATATTGTTTGCTTGGCTTTATGTTATTTATGACCTCTGAAAGCAATTTTTTCATAGTATTTTGTTATTTTTGTTAATATAAAAAGATTTAGTTTTGTGCATGCCTGCACACTAGCGTATGGGGGTATTTTCAATACCCCGAGACTGTGTGTACTTCGTACCGTACGACACGAGACCGGGCACGTAAAATTTTACGATAACTATTTATATGTGCTTTTTTCTTTTGGATGTTAAAGAGGTGTATGAATGGCCAGTGTTTTGCTACTTTTGACTTATTTAGCTATAATTTTATTGATAGGTCTGATTACTTCTATTATTAGCCAGAAGTTCAGGATTCCAAATATTCTGCTGCTTTTGCTGATAGGTATTGGGTTAGGGAGAATAGATTACAGGGGAGGGCCACTTATAGAGTTTCCAGAGATTTTCATGACAAGCATCAGCATTTTGGCCTTAGTTATGATAGTATTTGACAGCTCTTCCAGATTCAGCTTAAAAAAAGTAGATTACTTTTCATTACATACGTTATGGCTTTCTATTGTATTTCTTATTTTTAATCTGATTTTTTTAACAATTTTTACAATGTTGATTTTTGGTGTAAAGTCTGTTTTTCTTGCTTTGATATTTGCAGCTCTAATGTCTGGAACAAGTCCTGCAGTTGTTTTGTCGATGTTTAAAAATGTAAAAAATAAGGTGTTTGATTTTTTAGGTTTGGAGTCTTTGTTAAATACACCTTTAGTTGTTTTAATCCCATTTATTATCTTGGATTTAAAGACAACATTAAAAGATGAGCTTGTAATAGAAACATTCATAGACCAATTTGTGCCTTTATTGCAGCAGTTTGTTGTTGGTGTTGGAGCAGGAGTTTTAATTGGTCTTATTATGTTCAAATTTATGAGAAAAGCTTACTCTGCTGTTTTGAGTCCGTTGGCTGTAATTACCTCTGCTTTACTGGCTTACATAATAGCAGAGAATCTGGGTGGAAATGGTGTTCTAGCAGTAACTTCAATGGGCTTGTTATTTGGAAATGTTTATTTAAAGCAAAAATTTCAGCTTAGAGAGTTTGCATCTGTATTTTCAAATTCTTTAGAAATATTAGTTTTTGTCCTTATAGGCATTGTGATTGCAATTCCGTTTTCTACTGATTTCATTGTTAGGTCTTTGTTATTATTTCTTTTATATTTGCTGATAAGGTTTGGTTCAATAATATTTTCGTTAAGGGGGATGGATTTTACTTTGAAGGAAAAAATATTTATGTCGTTGAATGCGCAGAAAGGAATTGCTGTTGCTGTTGTAGTTTTTTCTCTTGCTCATTTAGGAATAGAGGGTATAGGGATTGTGCTTAACCTTTCTTTAGCGTTTATGCTCTATTCTATTGTTTTGTCTTCTGTTGTTTTGAGGATTGCAAAGTTTTTTATTAAGGAGTTTGTAGAGAAGTGAGGCTGATTTTTCTTTAGTATTATCCACTAAGGTCATCTAGAATTCTTTCTGCTTCTGCAATGGCGTCACAAGGTTCTTCGTTCTGTGCTATTTGTTCCAGTGTTAATAATGGTCTTCCAAGCATAAGTCTGCCATGCATTTGAATATCCTGTTCTGCTATATCTGTTAAAACCTCTGCTATTTCTCCAGTTTTCTCTGCAAGAACTACATGTACTGGAGACGCATTACCCGTGTACCTTTGTTGTGCAGTCACAACATTTGTATAAGCGCCATTTGCAAATTTAATATAATCCTTAGGCCTTAGCAGCGTCTTCTTCAAGCTTTCAGGAATTACAGTTGCAGTGAAAAGGGCTAGCTTTCCTGTATAGTCATAAATGGATATTCTTGTAGGGGGAAAATCAGTTGCTTGTGCTAACTGTACGAGTTCAAAGACATATTCCCCCCTAATCCTTGTTCTTTTTTTTGGTGAAATTTCTCTTGGAATAACAGAAGATGTAAGCATATGTGCAAGGTAGTCTTGCAAGGCAAAAACTGCTTCTACATCCTGAGAAAGAATAATGTTTCGTGTAAGACCTTGTCCGTAACGTTTAAATCCGGTTTCAACAGAATTTCTGAAATAAGGAAGAATATAATGGTATACGTTGTTGACCTGCATTAAAGTAATTCGAAATAGGTTATTTAAAAAATTATTTATTATTATTTTAGGTTTTTATTACTAAGTTTAGATAAAAAATCGTTATTATCTTTTTAGTTTTTAAATCACCCCTTAATAATCTTAGCTACACTTACTAATTTATCATTCTCATGCAGATTAATCAATCTGACTCCTTGTGTGGTTCTTCCTATGACATGTATTTGAGAAACTGGCATTCTTATAGTTATGCCGTTTTTTGTTATTAACATTATTTGATTGTCGTCAGTTACAGAATTTATGGAAACAACTTTACCGTTTCTTTCAGAGCAAATAATATTTCTTACTCCTGAACCACCTCGGCTAATAAGCCTATATTCAGAGATTTTTGTTCTTTTTCCATAACCATTTTCTGTTACTGTAAGCAATGTCTTGTCATCTGTTGCAACAACCATGCCTATAACATAGTCATCTGCTGAAAGTCTGATTCCGCGAACACCTTGGCCTGATCTTCCTATTGCTCTAACATTGTTTTCATTAAACCTTACTGCAATTCCGTTTTTTGTAGCTAGGATGATTTCTTTGTTTCCATCTGTAAGCTTTACATTAATCAAGCAGTCATTAGAATCAAGTGTTATTGCTACTATACCTCCCTTTCTTGGGTTTGAATAAGCTGCAAGACTTGTCTTCTTTATTGTTCCGTTTTTTGTTGCCATGATGAGGAATTTAGTGTCATCAAATTTCTTTACCGGAACATATGCTGTTACTTTTTCTTCTGATTGTAAATTAAGCAGATTAACAATTGCCTTGCCGCGGGCTTGTCTGGATGCTTCTGGTATATCGTAAACCTTTACCCAATGCACTTTTCCCTTATTTGTAAAGAGAAGGATATAGGAATGTGTTGATGCAATAAAAATATCTCTAACAAAGTCTTCTTCTCTAGTGGTTGTTGCTATTAATCCCTTGCCACCGCGTTTTTGCTGCCTGTAAGTCTGCAATAACTGCCTTTTTATATAGCCAGAATGAGTTATTGTTATGACGCAGTTGCTTTCTTCTATTATGTCTTCCACCTCGAAGCTTCGTGCTTCTGTCTCTAAGATCTCTGTCTTTCTATTATCCCAGTAATTTTGTTTTAGCTCCAGAAGCCCTTGCTTTATTATGTCTAAAATTCTTTGTGGGGATTCTAAAATAGCCTTTAATTCCTCTATCAACTTCAATAAACCTTCGTGTTCTTTCTTAACCTTTTCCCGCTCCAGAGAGGTTAAACGCTGCAATCTCATCTCTAAAATTGCTATGCTTTGCTCTTCTGAAAGACTGAAGCTAGATATTAAATTGGTTTTTGCTTCTTCCACTGAATGAGATTCCTTAATCAGTTTTATTGTCTTGTCTAAATTGTTTAGTGCGATGATTAATCCTTCCAGAATATGGGCTCTTTTCTGCGCTTTATGTAAATCAAATAATGTACTTTTTCTTACAACATCTTTTCTGTGCTCTATGTAATAATGGATTAGCTGGCTTAAATTTAATATTTTAGGGACATTATTCACTAAAGCTACAGTTATGATTCCAAATGTGACTTGTAAGCGGGAATGCATGTAAAGCTGATTTAATAGAACATCAGCATTAGCATCTTTTTTTAGCTCGATTAATATCCTTATTCCATCCCTGTTAGACTCATCTCTTATATCACTTATTCCGTTTATTTTTTTGTCTCTGACCAAATCTGCTATATGGGTTATCATCTCTGCTTTGTTTACCATGTAAGGTATTTCTGTTATAATAATTCTTTTTCTGTCTTTTATGTCATCTATTTGCGCTTTTGCCCTGACAATAATTTTTCCTCGGCCTGTTTTGTAAGCACTTATTATACCACTTCTACCGTAAATAGTTGCTCCTGTCGGGAAA
Source organism: uncultured Methanosarcinales archaeon (assembly GCA_964611745.1). Lineage (GTDB taxonomy): Archaea > Nanobdellota > Nanobdellia > Woesearchaeales > GW2011-AR4 > JACPJP01. Next base: position 8,273 of record CAZTBE010000042.1, read on the forward strand.
TCAGGGCCTTTAATATGCTGCATCAGTTCATCTATGCTAATATCTGGATTATCAATCTGGTTTATTACTCCGTCTACAATTTCTGACATGTTATGTGGAGGTATATTAGTTGCCATTCCTACTGCTATGCCTGATGAACCATTAACGAGAAGATTTGGAACTTTTGATGGTAAAACTGTTGGTTCTTTAGCAGTGTTATCAAAATTAGGAACAAATTTTACTGTTTTTTTTTCTATATCCTGCAGCATTTCTTCTGCTAGTTTTGTTAAACGTGCTTCACTATATCTCATAGCAGCTGCATTGTCACCGTCTATGGAACCAAAGTTGCCTTGACCATCTACTAATGGGTATCTCATAGAGAAGTCTTGAGCTAGCCTTACTAAGGTGTCATAAATAGCAGTGTCACCATGAGGATGAAATCTAGCCATGCAGTTTCCAACTACGTTTGCTGATTTTCTGAATGGTTTATTGTGTAACAAAC
>CAZTBE010000043.1:0-8566 GCA_964611745.1 uncultured Methanosarcinales archaeon
TCCAAATCCAGAAGAGCTAGTTGCATTAGTCATTAATAAATTATAATAATAATATAAAAAAGTGATGCCAAACTACAAAATATACACACCAAGAGAAGATAGTGCTTTATTAGAGCATTATGTTAGACAATATGCTAAAAATGATGTTTTGGACATAGGAACAGGCTCTGGAATACAAGCAATAACTGCTGCCCATAGTAATAAAGTTAAATCAGTTTTAGCAGCAGACATACAAAAATCAACAATAGATCACTGTAAGAAAAATATTAAAAATAAAAAAATAAAGTTTATTGTTTCTGATTTATTTGGAAATATTAATAAAAAATTTGACACTATCATCTTTAATCCACCTTATTTGCCTAATGAGCTTAAAGTCAAAGATTTGACCTTAGAAGGCGGAAAAAAAGGCTACGAAGTTATAGAAAGGTTTCTTAATGAAGCCAATAATTTCTTGAAAGCTGATGGAATAGTTTTGATTGTCTTTTCCTCACTGACTAAAAAAGAAAAAGTTGATGAATTTATTAAAAACAATTTATTGGAATTCAAAGAGTTAGATAAGAAACACATTTTCTTTGAGGATTTATATGTTTATTTAATCAAAAAATCTGCAATATTGGGAAAACTAGAGAAAAAAAGAATAAAAAATATCAAATATTTCTCTAAGGGCAAAAGAGGATTTATTTTTGTTGGAAAGTACAACTATAAAAAAGTTGCAATAAAGATAAAAAATCCGGAAAGCAAGGCAATTTTAAGGATTGACAATGAAATCAAATCTTTAAAAATATTGAATATAAAAAATATTGGCCCTAAATTATTGTTTTACGATAATGATTTTCTTGTTTATGAGTTTGTTGATGGGAATGGTATTTTAGAATTCTTTGATAGTATAATTAAAAAAATTTCAATTAATAAATACAATAAAAAAAATCATAATTTAAAAAATAAAATAAAAAATGATAAAAATAAAAAAATAGTATTGAAAATAATTAAAAAAATATTGAATCAAATGTTCATAATGGATAAATTGAAAATAAATAAGGAAGAGATGTCGCATCCTCAAAAACATATATTGATAGATAAAAAAAATAATCCAGTTTTAATTGATTTTGAACGTGCTCATTATACAATAAAGCCAGGCAATGTAACGCAATTCTGTGATTTTTTGATTTCCAACAATATAAAAACAATCTTAAAAAATAACAATATAATAATAAACAAAGATAAAATAATTAATGCTGCAAAAATATATAAAAAACAACAGAATAAAGAAAATTTCAATAGAATAATAAAAATAATAATAAATAATTGTTGAAAAATAAATAATTAAAAATGAGTAAAATTCCACAATTCTATCAAAAGGTATATCATATATGCAGGAAAGTTCCTAAAGGCAAAGTTACAACATACAAGGCATTGGCAGAGAAACTTGGAAGCAAAGCATATAGGGCTGTAGGTAGGGCCATGAATAAGAATTCTAATGGAATATTGAATTGTAAAGGAAGAAATATGGTGCCATGCCATAGGGTTGTAGGAAGTTCTGGGCATTTGGTAGGTTTTGCGCACGGATTAAAAAAGAAAGCAGAGTTATTGAGAAAAGAAGGCATTAAAGTAAAAAACAATAAAATTAAAGATTTTGATAAGGTTTTGTTTAGGTTTTAATCAACCAAACTCTCAGGTTTCTGGAGCAGCTCAATCAAGTCATTCATGAATCTTGCTGCTTCTGCTCCATCCAGAACTCTATGGTCATAAGTAAAAGAAATTGGCATTATCTTTCTTATTGCAATCTCTCCATCAACAACTACTGGCTTGTCTTCAATTTTTCCAGTTCCAAGAATACATGTTTCAGGATAATTAACTATCGGGGTAAAGTAAGTGCTGCCAATAACTCCAATGTTTGTTATTGTAAAAACTCCTCCTTTTAGGTCCATTATATCTATTTTTCTTGTTTTTGCTTTTTCAACAAAATTATCTACTTCACTTGCTAAATCATATAATTTTTTCTGATCAACACCTTTTATCACAGGAACAATCAATCCATCTTCTGTGTCAATTGCAACACCTATGTTGTAATACTTTTTCACTATTATTTCATCTCCCTCAACACTAGATGCAACATAAGGATGTTTTTTTATTGCTTGTATTGTAGCTTTTATTATGAATGGAAGATAAGTTAAGTGTACTCCTTTCTTGGCTGCCTTTTCCTTTTCCTGTTTCCTTATTTCTAAGAGAGAAGTGACATCAACATGGTCATGATTAGTAACTAAAGCTGCATTCCTAACAGCTTCTGTCATCTTTTCTGCGGTTATTTTTCTTATTCCTTTCAGTGGTACATGATCAACATATCCATAGAAATCATATTTTTTTGTTTTCTTGAATGCTGGCTTTTTTTCTTCTTTTGCACCAGGAACTACTTTTTTTATATCTTCTTCTGTTATTCTTCCATCAGGACCAGAGCCTTTAACAGCACTTAAATCAACATCCAGCATCTTAGCGAATTTCCTGACAATAGGAGCTGCTTTTACGCTTTCTTCTGGTTTTGAAACAGGTTTTTTCTTTTGTGTTGATTTTTTCTCTTCTTCTGCTTCTGGCAAAAACCCAACTACACTTCCGGTATAATGCCCTTTGTCAGGAATCTTTTCCCCTTTTTCCCCAATAACTAGTATTACCTCTCCTACGTTAATTGTTTCCCCTTCTTTATGGTAGAGTTTTAGTATAATCCCTTTTTTTGGGCTGGGAACCTCAACAACAGCCTTGTCTGTTTCAACCTCTGCAAGAATCTCATCAGCTTTTACATTATCGCCTTCTTTAACCTTCCACTTTACTATAATTCCTTCTGTTATTCCTTCTCCAACATCTGGGAATTTGAATTCAAAAGCCATTTTTTAACAACATTATTATCAATTCTTTTTATTTATTGTGTTTTATTATTATTTTACTGCTTCATAACCTTATCAACTGCTTTTAATATCTTTTTCTCATCGGGTAAGTAATAATTTTCTAATTTTGCAAGGGGAAATGCTGTATCATACCCTGTTACACGTTCTATCGGAGCTTCTAAATTAAAAAATGCCTTTTCATTGATCCGAGCAATAATTTCTGCAGCAAAGCCACATGTCTTTGCAGCTTCATTTACTATTACACACCTGCCTGTTTTCTCAACAGATTTAGTAATTGTTTCAGCATCTAATGGAGATATAGTCCTTACATCAATTATTTCTATAGAGTAATCTGATTTTTCTAAAGCGTCCTTAGTGTACTTAAGCATTGCACCATAAGAAATTACTGTCAGGTCAGAGCCTTCCTGCTCAACTTTTGCCTTGCCTAATGGAACTGTAAATTCTTTATCAGGAACTTCTTCTTTAATTGCCCTATAAACTCTCATAGGCTCTAGGAAAATAACCGGATCTGGGTCTCTTATAGCTGAAATTAATAGTCCTTTTGCATCATATGGATGAGATGGAATTACAACTTTAAGTCCTGGAACATGGGCCATAATAGCTTCAACACTCTCGCAATGTAATTCCAAAGCTTTAATGCCACCGCCATAAGGAGTTCTTACAACTAATGGGCAGGAAAATCTTCCAGAACTTCTTGACCTTATTTTAGCTGCGTGGGTTACCAATTGGTCAAATGGTGCATAAATAAAACCAGAGAATTGTATCTCAACAACTGGCTTCATGCCATTTACTGCTAAGCCTATTGCTGTTGAGATAATGCCTGGCTCTGATATTGGTGTATCAACTAACCTGTCAGGACCGAACTCATTATACAAACCATCTGTACACCTGAATACACCGCCGTTTTTCCCTACATCTTCTCCCATGACTAAAACTCTTTTATCTTTCTTAAGTTCATTCCTTAATGCTGATTTAACAGCATCCACAACATTCATCTTTGTCATTTTATATTATTTTCCAATTAATTATTTTTTTTAAATTTTAATTTATTTTTATTTATTTAACATTCCCCTAATTTTCTCAGGTTCTATATCCAATCTCTGTCCATAATCAAAAACAGATCGCCTCAAGTGAAACATCATTCCATTGTATTGTCCACATCTTCTTGTTGGACCGTCCATTCTGTATTGTGCCATTTGTTGTAAATCCTCTTGTTGAGGAGTTATATAATGATCAAGCATTTCAGGCCTATTACTAAAAAGCATACCTCTAGGAAATTCCTTAGGCTCTCCTCCTTGGTATGCATTTGCTAACTGGTCTAGTCTAGGAATATTGGATGCTAATTCTGCCGCGACAACTTCCAATGGCTCCCCTTCGAGAATTTTCTTACCAACAGTTTTCTTCACATCCCATACTGCACTTCTTAATCTGTACCACTCCCTAAATTTAATTATAGGATCATACTTACCATTTAACCATAACATTACGAAAGGGTCTATTAAGCTCATCTTCTAAAATATATATTAAACTTTTTAGTTATTTTTTATTGTCTATTATTTTCTAATTCATCAAATTGTTCTTCTAAATTTCCAGTCATCTCTTCATAAGTATATTTGAAAATATCTTCTGGGTCAGGGTCTTTTATGTCCTCATAAGCCTTAACTTCTTTCTCAACCTTCTCTTTTGCTTTTTTTGCAACTTTTTGTTTGTATTTGTCATCAAGCAGTTTATTAGCTCTCATATATTTCTCAAATCTTACTATGGGGCCTTTTTTTGTCCATTCCCGGACTTCTTTGTCAGAGCGATATTTTTTTGCATCGTCAGATGTAGAATGATCAGCCATCCTATAAGTTATGGTTTCTATCAATGTTGGACCTTTTCCAGTTCTTGCATTATCAACAGCCTCTTTAGTTGCTTTGTAGACAGCAAAAACATCATTGCCATCTACCTGTATTCCCTTGATTCCATATGCAATTGATTTTTGTGCAATGGTTTCAGCCGCTGTCTGATTTTTTCTTGGTGTTGATATAGCATATTGGTTATTCTCAACAACAATAACGCAGGGAACCTTATACAAACCAGCAAAATTTAATGCATCATGAAAATCTCCTCTTGAAGTACCACCATCTCCAGTATAAACCAATGAAACAACTTTTTCCTTCTTTAGCTTGGATGCCCAGGCACAGCCTACTGCATGAGGTGTTTGTGTTCCAACAGCAATTGATATTGGGAAATTATTGATACTGCCGGTTTTCAAACCCCTAATATCTCCGCCGCTATACTGCAAAAGTTGGCTCATAGGATGCTTTCTTACAATTAGAGCGCCATTGCTCCTGTACATAGGAAACATCCAATCTTTATCTGTTAAGGCATAAGCAGATCCTAATTGGGAGGCTTCCTGGCCTTTGAACTGTATATAAGTTCCTATCCTGCCTTGTCTCTGCATAGAAAAAGCCTTGTCATCAAAAGTACGCATAAGAACCATTAATTCATATAACTCTTTTATTTGTTTTTTAGAAAGGTTTGGCATAAACTTTTCATCAGCTTTGCCGTTCTCATCTAAAACCTGCAGATATTCTACTTCAAATCTTTCAATTATCTTTTTTACCATATAAACATACCTCTAACAGCATAATAAATTAAGATTTCAGTTTGTTAGAATGTTTATAAATGTTTCTTTGAAAATTACTTGCCTTCTGCCCAAGCTTTCAGCTTCTCAAACTTAGTGTTGCCGCAAATCTTTTTTCCTGTCTTTTCATTGTAGAAAAAAGGTATTCCGCCGCAGAATTCATTTCCATCTTTGTCTTTGTCAACCTGCTGCAAAAACTTTGCATTTTCGCTGTTGTGCCACACCTCTAACCTAATGATCTTTACTCTCAACTCTTTTTCAACTTTCTCTCTTAGTGGATCCATTTCCTTGCAATGCACGCACTCTGTTCCATAGAATTCTATTAGCCTTTCACCCATTTTTAAATCAAAATTTTACAGATTGGACTTATATTTAAAGTTTATCTTTTGGTTATTATTTTTCAAAATCTTTATATATGCTCTTTATATACCTTAACTTATGGGTGGCGATAAAAAAATACCTCTGAAGTTTAGAATTTATGGTATGATTTATCCTATAAAAATATTCATTAAATCTTTAGTTAATAAATTTAAAGGTGGTAAAAAAATGGGAAACTTTAATCTGGAAGGCAAAAAAGCTATTGTTTTTGGAGTTGCTAATGACCAAAGCATAGCATGGCATATTGCAAAGAAATTAAATGATAGCGGTGTAAGGATTGCTCTGGGCTATCAGGAACGTGCTGAACAATTAGTAAAGCCATTGCTTAGCATGCTCAACAATCCTTTCGCAGAAAAATGCGATGTTGTTGATGATGTGCAGCTTACAGAATTTTTTGGCAAAGTAGAGAGAGAATTTGGCAAAGTAGATTTTCTGGTACATAGCATCGCTTTTGCAAAAAAAGAGCATCTGCAGGGAAAATTCTATGAAGTAGACAGAAGAGGTTACCAAGTAGCGCAGGAAGTCAGCTCTTATTCTTTAGCTGAGTTGACAAGAAGAACTGCCCCTTTAATGAATGATAATGGCAGCGTAATTGCTATGACTTTTGACGGCTCTTTGAGAGTTTACCCTAACTATAATGTTATGGGTGTTGCAAAAGCTGCATTAGAAGCCAATGTAAGATATATTGCCAATGACTTAGGAGAAAAAGGAATAAGGGTTAATGCAATCTCAGCAGGCCCTGTTAAAACACTAGCTGCATCTGGAATTGCAGATTTTGACACTATGCTGCAACATGCCCAGGAAAAATCACCATTAAAAAGGAATATCGATGCAGATGATGTTGCTGATTTAGCATTGTTTTTATGCTCTGATATGTCTAAGAATATAACTGGCCAGGTGATATATGTCGATGCTGGCTATAGTATAATGGGGATCTAATTCCTAAATAAAAAAAATAAAGGAATAAATCTATTCAACAATCAGCTTTCCATTCATACTGCCATGGCCTGATCCGCACGGCACTGAGCAGAAGAACGTATATTCTCCGGCTTTGTCTGCTATAAATTCAACAGTCACTGTTTTTCCTGGTGCAAGCCTTTCATTAACATCAAATTCAAAAAGTGTAAATCCATGAGTTACGTCTATACTTTCAATATTTAATTTTACTGTATCACCTTCATTGACTGATATTATAGAAGGTTCAAAATCCCATTTCTTTGCTGTCATATCAAATTCCTTTACACCTGAAGCAAGAGCCACTACCATTTCTTCTACATCAGTTTGGCCAGGAACAGGAGTCTCGGCTTGAACTATATTTTCCCCTTCAGAATCTTCATCATGTGGATGATCGTCTGGTGTTCCAGATGCATGTTCATGGTCATCATCTGCAGCAGTAATAACCGCTGGTTGTGGTGCAGTTGGTGCTGGCTCTGGTTGCTGCCCACAAGCACTAATTAAAAACATAGAAATAATCCCTAATATCAAAAGATAATTTTTCATTTTACCACCTCATTTTAAATATTTTATTATTAATTTATTTTTTAAAAAATGTATTATTTTGAAATTAAAATTATTAAATGAATGGAGAACTTGTTTTGTTATCATTTAAAAACTTTTTGTCAAATACACAAAAGGATACAAATCCTTAAGCTTGAAATATGCCTCTCTTGCAGGATATATGCTGTCATATAGCCCTATAACTGTTGGTCCTGAACCAGATACTATAGAATTCAAAGCTCCAAATTTCTTAAGATTAGTTTTGATTTCCTTAGTTATTTTATGCTTTTTTTCTATCATCGCATCAAAATCATTATAGATATTTTCTGAAATCTTTTTTACATCTTTTTTGTTTATTGCATTGATTAACTCTTTAATGTCCTTTTTATTTGTACTTTTTGGCTTATTCTTATCAAACTGCTTGTAGGCCCATGATGTAGATACCTTAATTCCAGGATTTACTAAGACAATATTCATGGATATTGATTTTCTTAATGGCTTTATTTTGTCTCCAATGCCTTCGACCAGTGCTGTTTCTCCTACAATGAAGAAAGGCACATCTGAGCCTATTTCAGCTCCAAAACCTATTAATTTCTTTTGTGAAAGGTTTAAATCCCACATTTTGTTTAATGTGACTAAGGTATTTGCCGCATTTGAGCTACCGCCTCCTAAGCCAGCTGACATGGGCACATTTTTCTCAAGATTTATTTTTACCCCTTCTTTAACCTTAAACCTGTCTTTCAGAAGCGAAGCTGCCTTATATGCAAGATTTCCCTTGCTTTCCAGATCAGGATTGTTGCTCTGAACTATGATTAAGTCTTCATTAAGCTTCTCAAAAGAAATATTGTCATGAAGCAACACAGGCTGCATTATTGACTGTATATTATGGTAGCCGCTCTTAAGCTTCTTGCCTATTTTCAAGTACAGGTTTATCTTTGCATGGGAATTTAGGAGCATGAGTAGTTTAAATATTAAATGATATATTAATGTTGCTGATTTGGATAGTAAGTAGAAGTATTTCCGGTTTTTGTGTCATATGTAGTTACTTGCAATTCATACAAGTCATCCAATACGTCTGCAATATTTTTCAAGCCAGAATGCCCTAAAACTATGCCTGTCTCATCATGGTAGATACGCACTAAAAACGGCAATTTTGTTTCTTGTC
>CAZTBE010000044.1:0-8436 GCA_964611745.1 uncultured Methanosarcinales archaeon
AGCCAGGTAGTGTAAGGCTATTTATAAATATTAGTCCCTATAAATTTTCAAAAACCATTAAATATAGGATATATCTCTAACCTAAATATGGTCACAAAGATAAAGAAAAAAATAGTGGTTGAAGGTGATGAAAGCAAGGAGCATTTGGGATTGGTTCATGTCGCAACCGGGGATGGAAAAGGCAAAACAACCTCCTCAATAGGCCTTGCTATAAGGGCATTAGGAAGCAACCTAAGGGTTTGCATGATACAATTCCTCAAATCAGGCATAACCGGAGAGCTATTTACAATAAAAAAATACCTTCCAGGAATGGAAATAGAGCAGTTTGGCATTGATGCGGTAAAGGAAAGACAGCAGAAACTCGACACTTTTAGGGATAAGGGCAGCAAATTCATCTTTAATCCGGATGAGCAGGAAAAAGATGCGGCAATGCTTGGATTTGAGCATGCAAAAAAAGTAATCAACTCCAAAGAATATGATTTGGTGATTTTGGATGAGATAAATGTGGTGCTGGACAAGGGATTAATACCTATAAATGAAATCTTTGACCTAATGGAAAACCATGGCAATGTAGAGCTGTATTTTACAGGAAGAGATGCGCCCCAAGAAATACTTGACAAGGCAGATTACGTTAATATTGTCAAGGGAATAAAAAACCCCTGGCAGAAAGGCATAAAAGCAAGAAAAGGTATAGAATATTAAAATGCCAAAACTTAAACTTAGCGACAACGCAATAAAGATACTTGAAAAAAGATATTTGAAGAAAAATAATGAAGGCAAGGTAATTGAAAAACCAGAGGATTTATTCAAAAGAGTTGCAAATAATATAGCCCTGGCAGATGCCAAATACCTGCTTAAGGAAGAAATAGAAGGTTTGGATGACAACCAGGAATATTTTGAGCTAGTGAAGACAAAGCAATTTCAAAGCTTGCTAAGAAAAAATAAAAAAGTCAAAAAAAAGCTGGAAAAAACACAAAAAGAATTCTATAATTTAATGACTAGCTTAGATTTTTTGCCCAATTCTCCTACGTTATTTAATGCAAACAGAGATCTGCAACAACTTGCTGCCTGCTTTGTCCTGCCTGTTGAAGATGATTTGGATTCTATCTTTAAATCATTGCATTATGCTGCAAAGATCTCTAAGTCAGGCTCTGGCACTGGTTTTGATTTCTCAAGATTAAGGCCAAAAAATGATGTTATAAGCTCGGTTACTGGTTTTTCCTCTGGCCCTTTGTCATTTATGAAGATTTTTGACGCAGTAACAGAGCAGATTAAGCTTGGAGGCTTAAGAAGAGGCGCACATATGGGCATATTAAGGGTTGATCATCCTGATATAGGGGAATTTGTCACAATTAAAGCCAGAGAAAAGGTATTGGAGAACTTTAATATCTCTGTAGCTATAACTAATAAGTTCATGGAAGCCCTTCAAAAAAATAAGTCTTACAGCCTTATTAACCCAAGAACACAAAAAGAGGTCAAGCAAGAGAGTGCGGAAAAAATTTTTGAGCTAATATGCGAAACAGCCTACAAGACTGGTGACCCAGGACTGATTTTTCTGGATAAGATAAATAAGGACAATCCCACTCCCGAGCTGGGTATTTTGGAATCTACTGACTCATGCGGCGAGCAACCCCTACTGCCTTATGAATCCGCTAATCTAGGCTCTATTAACCTTTCAAATATGGTAATGAATGGAAATATTAATTTTAACAAATTAAAAATTACAGTCCACAAAGCAGTCCATTTCCTGGACAACGTTATTGATATGTGCAATTACCCTAACAAAGAGACAAAAGAGATTGTTTACTCCAATAGAAAGATAGGCTTGGGAGTAATGGGATTTGCAGACATATTGATAAAACTAAAAATCCCCTATAACTCGGAAAGAGCAGTTAAAACAGCGGAAAAAATTATTGGATTTATAAGAAAAGAAGCAGATACAGAATCTGTTGAGCTGGCCAAGCAAAGATTAACATTCCCGAACTGGGATGGAAGCAGTTACAATAGAAAAAGTAAAAATTTTAGGGGAAAACATATGCCTTTAAGGAATGCTACCAGGCTTACCTTGGCCCCGACAGGCTCTATTAGCATTATTGCAAACACATCCTTTGGAATTGAGCCATTATTTGCATTATCTTTTGTCAGAACTCTCGATGATGGAACAGAACTAATAAATGTCGATAAGAATTTTAAAGAGGCCTTAGAGAAAAAAAAGCTTTACAATAATGAATTTATGAAATACATAGCGAAAAAAGGCAGTATTCAGCAAATGCAGTCAATACCTAAAGATATAAGGGATGTTTTTGTTGTTTCCTATGACATAAGTCCTGAATATCATGTAAAGATCCAGGCAGCTTTCCAAAAACATGTTGATAATGCAGTATCAAAAACCGTTACATTGCCAGAAATAGCTACAGTAGAAGATGTAAAAAATACGTACCTGCTTGCTTACAAGCTTGGCTGCAAAGGTATCTCCATCTATCGCTTCGGCTCTAGAGAAGACCAAGTAATGTTTTTGCGCGCCTTCAAGGAAGAGCAGGTTAATTTGACTAACTGGCTAAGGCATTTGAGATAAAAATAAAAATGCAATCAATAAAACTATCAGACAATCAACAAATAAGAAACCTAAAGAAAGAATACTTTCTCAAAAAGAACAAAATAAACAATAGATTAAATGAATTTGATAAATTCTATAACAAACCTTATTCCTGGTTTTATGAAAATAATGAAATGGAATTAAGGCAGGTAAATAAGAATGATAACCAAAGAATATTTGAAGAATTGTGTTTCTGCATCTTTACAGCAAATACTTCTGCAGAAATGGGGCTTAAAGCAGTAGATGCTGTAAGAAATCTATTAATAAATGGATCCCAAGAAGAAATGACAAAACATCTAGAAGGAGTTTACCGCTTTAACGCTGTAAGGCCCTCTTATATTATCCATACACGAGAATATCTTAAAAACAATTTTAATTTTAAAATAAAAAACAGAATTGAAGCACTAAAAGAAAATCCCATAGAATTAAGAAATTTTTTTGCCTTTAACAAAGGAATTAAGGGCTTAGGGTATAAAGAAGCATCTCATTTCTTAAGAAACATCGGATTTAAAGGCTATGCAATCTTAGACAAGCATATACTTAACTCTTTATTGGAATTCAACATCATAGACAAAATCAAAACACCATTGACAAGCAAGGTTTATTATGAAATAGAGGAAAAAATGAAACTTTTCAGCAATGAAATAGAAATTCCAATGGACGACTTGGATTTGCTGCTATGGAGCAGAAGAACTGGCAGGATTTTAAAGTAAAATAACCAAAAACTTTATATATTAACACTAATTCCTTATTAATAATTATTATAAATAAGAAAAATGACAAAAAAAAGACTTACAATCCAAAAAATAAAGATTCTCGAATACTTAAGGAGTGTAAAGACCCATCCTACAGTAGAAACCATATACAATGCAGTAAAAAAAGAAATTGCTACAATTACTCTTGCAACAGTCTATAGGAATCTGAATTTACTGGCTGATGGTGGAAAAGCACTAAGGCTTGATATAAATAATGAATTTCATTTTGATGCAGAAGTTAGTAACCATCCGCATTGCGTATGTAAAGATTGCGGTAAAATTCTTGATATATCCCAAAAAGAAATTTCAGAATATGCTATGAAGAAGATTAATTGCGACAAATTCAATCCAACTAATGTGCAAATTGTATTTCAAGGTCATTGTAAAAAATAAACAAGGGGCAAGAAAATAGAAGACAATACAAATAAAAAAACAGAATATACTATATCCGAGCTTATGGCAAGGGATCATGAAAGGCTTACAAGCATGTTTAATGACTTTAAGCATACTAAAGACAAAGACATCAAGCAGGCAAGCAAAATATTTTCAAAATTTCATAATGAATTAATGAATCACGAGATAGTAGAAGATCGTATTATTAAATCTGCATTCGGCAAAAAAGGCAAAGAAAAAAATAAAAATTTACTGCCGATTGCACAATCACTGGAGATGGATCATGTAAAGATCATGAATTTAATGTCAAATATTTCAGGAGAAATCAAAAGCAATAAGGCAATTGATACTTCAGACTTTTACTTAACATTGCAAAAACATAGAAATATTGAAGACAGGTTGCTCTATCCTGAATTGGACAGGGTGTTGTCAGAAAAAAAAACTGAAGATATTTGAAATTATTAAAAATAGATAATGGGGGATAAAAATGGTAAATATAAATGAAAAAGCACCGGAATTTAAAGAAGATGCATTTGTAAATGATGAGGTAAAAAAAATAAGTTTGAGTGATTATAAAGGTAAATGGGTTGTACTTTTTTTCTACCCTGCTGACTTTACTTTTGTCTGCCCTACTGAATTAGGAGAATTAGCAGACAACTATGAGGAAATAAAAAAACTGAATACAGAAGTTATAAGTATTAGTGTCGATACTGCTTTTGTGCACAAAGCATGGTACGATAAGTCCTCTACAATCAAGAAGATTAAATTTCCTATGCTGGCAGATCCGGCAAGAAGAGTAACAAAGGCATATTGGACATTAATACCAGAAGAAGGTATTTCTTTAAGAGCCACATTTATAATCGACCCGGAAGGAATCATTAAAGCATTTGAATTCCATGACAACAGCATAGGCCGTAACATCCAGGAACTTATAAGAAAATTACAGGCAGCGCAGTATGTCAATAAACACGAAGGAGAGGTCTGCCCAATGAATTGGCAGCCAGGCAAAAAAACTTTAAAACCCGGGTTGGATTTAGTTGGAAAGTTATGATCTAAATAACAAAGACACCTAAAAACAGAAAGAAACTATTTTATATTACTAGATTCTTCTGCCATCATGCACCGCGTACAGAAATTATTAAGCAATTATGGCTATTGTTCCAGGAGAAAGGCTGAAGAATTAATCAAGGAAGGAAAAGTAAAAGTAAACAATAAAACCATAACTATTGGAGATAAAGCTTCTGAAGATGACAGGATTTATGTTGATAACAAATTAATAAATAAAGAGAAAAAAATTTATTTGATTTTCAACAAGCCGCTTCATTGTGTAACAGCCTTGAATGATATGCAGCACAGGACTATAATGTATTACATCAAGGTCAAAGAAAGGGTTTTTCCAATAGGCCGGCTGGATTACAACACTTCTGGTTTATTATTGCTTACAAATGATGGAGATTTTGCAAATAAGATAATGCACCCAAGGTATGAGATAAAGAAGACTTATATGGTTGAGGCAGACAAGCCAATTGATGAATATTCACTAAGAAAAATAGAGCAAGGAATTTTGCTGGAAGATGGAAAAACATCCCCTGCAAAAGTTAATAAAATCAAAGATAATATAATAGAGATAACGATCCATGAAGGAAAAAATAAAATTATAAAGAGAATGATGGAAGAGCTGGATTATGGGGTGGTGTCTCTGGAAAGGATAAAGGTTGGGAATCTGGGATTAGAAGGATTAAAGCCAGGAAAGTTCAGGATATTAAATGAACAGGAAAAAGAGAAAATATTCAGATAATTTTAAGTTGGTATTGTGCCTTATGAATTCAAAAAACATCTCCAAAATAATTTCTTTACTAAAAAAAGAGATAAAGCAATTTGAAAACCCAATATCAACAGAAATAGGAGATAGGACAAGAGACCCGTTTCTAGTATTGATTTCCTGCATTCTAAGTTTAAGGACCAAAGACACAACAACAGGCCCAGCTGCTAAAAGATTATTTTCTTTAGCAGATAATCCAAAAGACATGCTTAAATTAACGAAAAAACAGATTGAGAAAGTAATATTTCCAGTGGGCTTTTACCCAACAAAAGCAAAATACATAAAACAAACATGTAAAAGATTGATTAATAATCATAAAAGTAAAATCCCTAAAAAAGAAGAAGAGCTATTAAAACTTCCTGGCATTGGAAGAAAATGCATGGGCATTGTGATGTGTTACGGCTTTAATAAAAACTCCCATATACCTGTTGATACGCATGTTCATAAACTGACAAACAGATTAGGATGGGTAAAGACAAAAACACCGGAAAAAACCGAGCAAGCTTTAACAAAAATAATCCCAAAAAAATACTGGCATGACCTAAACAACTTATTAGTAGCACATGGACAGAACATCTGCGTTCCTATAAGCCCATACTGCTCTAAATGTTATATAAGAAAATACTGTCCAAGAATTAATGTAAAGAAAAGCAGGTAAATATCTCATGCTGTAGGATGAATCTTATAGTTATTTAATCTTTTCAATCCAGC
Organism: uncultured Methanosarcinales archaeon; assembly: GCA_964611745.1. Taxonomy (GTDB): domain Archaea; phylum Nanobdellota; class Nanobdellia; order Woesearchaeales; family GW2011-AR4; genus JACPJP01. The sequence continues at coordinate 6,278 of CAZTBE010000044.1, forward strand.
ACCTATTTGAGCTAGTGCTGTTTCTGAGAATGTTGTATGATTATTAAGACCAGTTTGTCCAGTATCTTTACAGGCATTATCATAAATACTTCTTCCAATCACCATAGAAATATGCGGCTCTAATTCAGGCCTTTGTACGTTTAGAGAATAAATTGGGACAAAACCAGCATCATCAAATCCTCTGGATAAAAATTTCACATCTTCAAATGGTTTTAAAGCCAGATCTATGTTAGCTGTAACTCTTCTTCTGTATTCTTCCACTCCATAATTTAGTAATAAACCATTGCACTCTTTCCTCACCTTTGAAGGTTCAAGTTCGCTACGATCCCACTTAACATATACTGAATCATAAAAACTTCCATCATCTGCTCGCATATTAATGATGGCCTCAACATTTTCCCTAGTGACTTTTATAGGCCTTATACTTAAGTCCATCATTCTTACTAATCCTCCTGCACCTTGCCGTATATCCTCTGGATTGTTTAATTCATCTAAAGTCTCATTTAACCCCTGTACAGTCCCGTTGAATCCACCTACACCCCCATTAAACCCATCTAAATCCTCACCGAACTCCTCTACTTCATTATTCACTCCCCACCTAAAGTCCGGTTTAACTCCTTTAAACTTTGCACTGATTCCCCAAAAACTTGCACTATATCTTCCCCCACATGAGTAGTATATCCCATTGATACTACAATTAATGCTGCCCCCCCTAATTTTACGAGAACTTCTGGATTTAGATAACCCTTAAGATATTCAATAACGTTACCCATACTCCTAGCTAATAACCCAAACTATTTAAATTTTTCCGCATATCACCATCCAAAAACAGGAAAACTTTTTATCAAAATAAGATCATTAATAAATATAAAAAAAGCAGATAACTTTAATAATAATAACTAATATAATTCAATAAACAAATGAAAGCCACTAAAAAAAGCGCAGTAGTAGTAGGCCTTTTGGGAAACATTGCATTATTTATATCAAAATTAATTATAGGGCTGATAACAAACAGCATAGCAATCATTTCAGATGCTCTTAACTCATTGACAGACATCATTAATTCTGTTGTGTTGTTTATCAGTGTCAGGGTTGGAAGCAAATCTGCTGATAAAGAGCATCCTTTTGGCCATTACCGTTCAGAGCCAATAGGTGCCCTAATAGTTGCAGTCCTTACTGTAGTTTTGGGCTTTGAGATAATAAGGATAGCTATTGATAGGCTTATATCCCAGGTATCCCCCAACTTCAGTATGCCAATGTTGTTAATGCTGTTTGCAATAATTGTAGTCAAATCCTCAATGTATTTCTACACAAAAGCTGCATGGAAAAAAACAAACAGCACAGCGTTATTTGCATTCATGATGGATCATAGGAATGATATTTTAATAGCCTCTGGAGCAATTATAGGATTTATAGGCTCAAATTATGGTCTTGTTTTTCTTGACCCATTGGTTGCTATCCTTATAGGCCTCTGGATAATAAAAGTAGGATTTGGCATAGGAATAAGCAACATAAAATACCTCATGGGAGAAGCCCCTAAAAAAGAGCTTTTGGAAAAAATAAAGAATGCAGCCTCAAAAGTTGAAGGTATAAAAGATATTCAGGAAGTAAAGGCCCATTATGTCGGAACTTTATTGGAAGTAGAAATCCATATAATGGTTGACAGGAATCTTACAATCTACAGGGCACATGCCTTAGGCAGAAAAGTTGAAAAGAAAGTAGGGAGTCTGGAAGAAGTCGAAAAAGCCTTTGTCCACATAGATCCAATAGTAAAGTCAAGGCCTCATTGATTTAGTTTCAATAGAGGTTGTCGATTAATGGTGGTGTCATCAATTTGTGAGGCTCTTAATGTTAAACATAAAGCTGACAAGGGGGAGGTCCCCGAATTGCGAGCGACTCGCATGTTGCTCGTCGCGTTCACGAGAATGTCAGCTATCACAATTTCCAGCAAAGCCGAATCAGATGACACCAGAGCGATAGCGAAATTTTCTACAGAGCCGTTTCAATAAAAACATTTAAAATAACATGCCATTTCTCTATAAAAATGAACCAGCAGCCACAAGAACATAAACTGAAAATAATCAAAATAATAGATGAAACTCCGGATGTAAAAACATTTAGGGTAGAAACACCAGATGGAACCGAAATAAATTTCTTTC
>CAZTBE010000045.1:0-8144 GCA_964611745.1 uncultured Methanosarcinales archaeon
TATGAAATTCCTAAGATGGAATGTGGAAATTGCAAAAAAGAATCACAATGGCTGGAAATCGTTGGCTCTGATTTTGTATGCCGTAAGTGCATTGGAAAAAATAAGATAATGGGTTTAATATTACGGACACACATGGATACATTCAACTTGTTGGTAAGAAAACTTAAGATAAAGAACTATAATGAACTTATTAATGTTAGACGAGAAGAAATTGAAAAAGCTGTTGAACTTAAAAAACACGGAATTTTTCTTAAAAAAGAAGAATGAAATTCAAAACAATAATCGGCTTTGTCCATAAACTATAAAACAAACTTTTTATAGAGTTCTTTATTTTCTTTTTAGAAGAAGATATGACATTGCAAATAAAAATGCGAATATTAAACCAGCTAATATTGAACTATACATTTTGATTTCAATAAAGTTTAATAAAAATCTCTTGGAAATAATAATTAAAATCAGTAACGCAAATATAATAACTGCATATCTTTTTGCAACATAAATAGTCTTTTTGATATTCTTTTTATCTTTAACAAAATGTTTTAATGAATATATGGTATAAATAATCAAAATAATAAACATCAATATAGGAATAATAAAATTATAATTTAATAAGTATACATTAATTAGATGTAATATTAAAATGAGTATACCAAATACTATTGAAATTTTAGTGTCATTATCCATTAAATTCATTTCTCTCATTAATTATATATATACCTTTCTAATAAATTAAAATAATGTTTACTACTAAGTTTCTCTCAATTAAGCAAACTTTTTATATGTCCCAAAAAAACCCAATATCGGGATGATAAATTCTGCACATAGAAAAAATCTAATTAAAATAGGTTATGTTTTGGCATTAATCCTGCTGCTTACTATTTTTCTGTATGACAATGTTAAAAGTTTGAACATAATCAAAGAAGACTTCACTGTGGAAAACTATCTAAAAAACCCGCAGAAATTTGGAGGGGTTAAATTTGAGCACATGACAATGATTATCAATATAAGCCAGGACTATTTTTACATTAATTTGAATGATAGAGACCTTAAAGTTATGGGTTCCGGTATCAAGAGGCCTATTTATGGAGAAACACTTGTATATGTTCATTACAGAAAAGACGGAATTATAGAATTAATTGATTACCATAATTATGACTATAATTACTTTTTATACATCATTTCATTTTTTGCCTTCATTGTATTCATAATAATATTTCTTAAGGAATGGAAAATCACAAGGAGAGGATTTGAAGATGCCTGATTGGATGTCGCATATTATCATTGGACTGATATTGGCAAAGTTGTTCAACATAAGGAAAAAAAGCCTGGTTGTATTAGGGACCTTAATGCCGGATATATTGGCAAAAGTCCAGCTTATCTATTTTTATTTTCCAATTCCACCGCTTGTTTCATTCACTTCATTCCATACTCCATTGATGATTTTTCTATTAAGCATTATCATTGCCCCATTGTTCAAATTTGATAAGTTTAAAATTATTTTATTTATCAACATAGGAGCAATAAGCCATTTCTTAGCTGACCTTACTATGAAACATTTTAGTAATGTAGGAACCCGCTTGTTTTTTCCACTTCCAAATACAGCCTATACATTTAATTTGATATGGCCTGAAAAATCATTTTATATCCTGATTGGGAGTTTAATTATATATTTAACCATCAGGATTGTTAAACGGAATATGGCAACATCAAATCGCAATCCCGGAGAAAACACCGGTTAGAATTTTCATAAAAATAAAATACAGCGCCAAAGAGCTGAACAAAAAGATCGGTATGTACTTCAGGCCGCTTTTGATATGGCCTTTTTCTACAATAGAAACAATAAGCGAGGAAAAAAATGAGATTATTACCAGGGACATTATGGAAAAAAATCTGAAATCATCGGGGTCTACGCTTGCTTCACCAACATTAAAGGGCAAGAGTGTAGCGCCGCTGGTTGCAGTTGAAAGTTTAGTTACAAAGCCAAGAATCACTATTAAAAGATTGAAAGATAAGGCAAACAGCAGGGGCGCAATAAAAATTACTATTGCTGATATAAAAATCATATAAGCTACAGCTGAAGCAGATATTTCTTCTTTCAAAACTCTGATATCTTTAATATTATCAACTACCCGGTCTATCAGATCTGCTATCTGGCCGCCGCTTTTCAGCTCGCTAATCATCAAATCTATTGACCTCTTTAGTATGGGGCTGTTATATTTATGCCCTAATTCAGATAATGCTGTTCCAATATCATGGCCAGTAATCACTTTTTTGGAAACCTCTGCCATCTCATTGGCCAATATGTCGAATCTTGGCTTAATAGAACTTAATAAAGCATTCTCGAATGACATCCCGCCTCTTAAATTAGAAGAAACAACCTGTAAAAAATCCGGCAGCATTTCTTCCATCTTCTTTGTCCTTTTATATATAAGTAAGTCCACATAAAAATAAACAAGCAAAATGAAAATAACTGCCAATGAGATCTGAATCACGAACCAGGCTATCATTGACGCAATAAGCAAAACAACCTGGGAATATCCTAAAAGGAATGGATATATGAAAAGCAGATAGACAATAGCGGTTATGATTGCTGTAAGATAAAACAAAGCCCCAAAGAATTTATAAGGTACATTTGGAATTCCCGCTTTAAGCAAAAACATTCTCAAATACGGAATTGCGCGTTCAGGGACAAACGCTTTGCCAAATTCCTCCAAAAATATTATTTTAACTGCCATTTTAGATCAAAGGTTTACAGCTGGTCTTAATGTCCTGAATAATGATATAAACAAGAACTGTATTACAATCATAAATCCCCCAATAACAAGGAAGTGATTTATATTTACACTGAAGTTGATAAAACTCGCTAAGACAATAAACAAGGTCATGCCGATAGATGGGATAACTATGGCAGCAAGCATGTAGAAAATAACTATAGTGTTAAGCTTTTTTCCATATCTCTTGACCTCAATATCCTGCTCCTTTGTTATCTCATCCAAGACAGCGGTTAATGGTTTTGTAACATCTATTCCCAGCCTCAAGGCATTATTTATATGGAACAATATTTTCTTGAATTTTTGAGATGGAGAATAAACCATAGCATTTTCCAGCGCTTTCTCCAAAGAGCTTCCTGTTTCTATATCATCAACTATTTCTTTTATGTACTTTGTGGCCACACCATAGCTTTTGGTAGTATCAATTAGGGCATTGAGCAGCGGCCTGCCGGAATAAAGCTTGATAAGGAGGTATTGCCCTACAAATAAAACCTCCCTGTCAATTTCCTTTTGTCTTTTAACTATCTGAGCTTTAAGTTTTAAGAATAAAAAATTGAATATCACAATAAAGCTGATGATAAAAGCCGGGACTAACAGCCAGAGGGTAAGTCCTGCCTTGTCCAGTATGAAAAAAAAAAGAACAGTCAATCCCAGAGAAAACGGCAAAGAAAACTTTAAGTTGTTATGGATGAATTCCTGGGGGGTTGATTTTATATGGGCAATTCTAATATCTTTCTTAAGATTTGGAAAGAATGAGCTTATTCTTTGCACCAGCTTGCTTATAGCTATTTTCATCTTCCAGTAGCAGACTTAAATGGTTTTTTGCCATAATATTTAGACATGATCATCCCTATTTTGTTAATATCATTTATATTGTTCTTTACAAGCCATTTTAAAATATCAATTTTTTCTTCCATATCTTTTTTAATATTTTCTTTTGAAAGCCCTGTGTAGAGATTCAATGTTTCTAAGATTTCGCTTAGCTCATTGATCTTTTCAAGGCTGTCTTTTGCTACATCAAGCTGCATGACTGGTGTTGCATTACCATCATGCATTACCTCCCCTATCTGCAATGTCCTTCTCCTGCCATTCCTCCTGTTTATATGCTGCACTACTATTAATGATAAGGCTGATAGTATCTGCTTTGGCAAGCCTATTGGAGGTTCTGTTAATCTGTTTATGGTCTCTCTTACATTATTTGCATGTAAGGTTCCATAAACACTATGTCCTGTATGCATTGCCTCAAAAAGAACTTCTGCCTCTGCTTTTCTTCTTATCTCTCCCACTAGAATCCTATCAGGCCTCATCCTCAACGAGTTTACTACCAAGTCAAGCATTGCTATCCCTCCTTTTCCTTCTGGATTAGGAAGCCTTGTTTCTAATGGCACCCAATGCAGTATACTGGGAAGCATCAGCTCTCTAGTATCCTCCAAAGATATTATCCTTTGATTGGGAGGAAAGAAATTCGCAACAACATTCAGCATAGAGGTCTTGCCTGAAGCTGTGCCGCCAGAAATAAGTATGGACAGCTCATTTTGGACAGCCATCCATATAAGGGCAGCTGCCTCATAGGAAAGGCTTTTTTCCCTGATGAAATCTGTTATTGTCCAAGGCTTAACTGCAAATTTTCTTATTGTTATGGTATTCCCTTTTGAGGATATTGGGCTTAAAGTCGCATTTACCCTGTCACCTGTTTTTAGATGAGCGTCCATCAAGGGGCTCAATACTGTTATTTCCTTGCCTATATCACGGCCTATAATTGTGGAATAATACCTTATCCTGTTTTCATCAGGAATCGTTACGTTGGTCTTAAGCCAGCCGTATCTTCGGTGGTATACCCAGACGAATTCATGCGCATTATTGATCACAACCTCTTCAAGATTTTTATCTTTGAGCAGTATCTCAATATTCCCAAGGCCTATATTCTGCTGCAAAATATAGTTTATGAGCATATCCATTGTTTTTTTATTGGCAGTCGGAAAATACTTGCGCAGCAGCACTAATATGCTTTTTTTGAACTGCTCCTGTATAGTTGATGACTCAAGGTGCTCTTTTCCTTCAATTGTTTTTAATTCCTGGGACACGAACTCTTCCCTGATCTTTTCAAGAATTATCTTTGTTGTCTCGCTTATATTTGTTATAGAGATATTATATACAGGAACAGGCTCCTCTTCCTCAGAATAAATAGAAACATCTATAATTATTTCATTAACACTCAACTCATAGGATTCCAGCAGTTTACTTTCAGATTGCAAGTTTACACCTCTTTTTTATAAATACTCCTAGTAATATCTAATTAGAATATTGATTGTTTTTAAACTTTATTGATTATTTTACTGGATTTTGATTAATATAAGATTTTTGAGTTTTTAAACAACGGAATTCCACCAATTTTTAATTGGTGGAATTCGTAGTGCTCGAAAACCACTCCTTATTGGTGGAATTCCGAGCATCAAAAACCACCTGAAAGTGAAGCTACTGAAATCATGCCACCCATCTCTGATGGGTGGTTTTTGACATTATTGTTTTTATTCTTTATTGAGAAATATTTCACTCCATCGGAACCGCACTCCAAAGTGTCCAGTCATTGCTTGGCGCATAAGGCCCGAATACAAAATAAGGGGGCTTGTTCTGTCCGAAATATGAGTACTGTACATCTGTCCATCTTTGGGGTATTTGCGGGCTGCCAGCCCCCATGCCATAAATAGAGCTTCCAAACAACCTCCAGGTTTTCATCAAACCATGAAAATCAGATAAATCAGTTGAAGCATCTGCTCCAGGCTCCACAGTTAATGCGCGGTCATAGCCATGCCTCTTTAATATAGCAATTGCTTCTTTTATTGGCGCATTTCCCTGGCCCGGACTTAGATGATCATCCTGATAGCCATAATTATCTGCCAGATGAACATTACCAACCATGCCTTCTTTTGCTAAACTCTCGACCTGCTGCAGATACCAATCCTTAAATTTTGCATCATTCTGTTCGCGATTAAGTTTAGGGTCATCCTGCCAGAACTTCTTCCACATATTCAAATGCCCTGTATCTAAAGTAGCTTTGATATGCGATGTTGCTATTTTCTCAGCCTCTTCTTTGCTCATCCCAGTATAAAATGGATTTTCCTGCATCATCCCTTTTCCTTCAGGGGACATTGCATCATTCATTTTTTCTTCATTCATTTCTGTAGGCATTCTGCTAACACCTAATTGTATCTTAGGTTCTATAAGCATCTCAACCATCCTTTCTCTTGATTTTTTGATAACCCATTTTATTTCCTCTAAATGGCCTCCAAACCTTTCTGGGAATAAATTCTCAATTGCAACAACAACTGGATTGTTTGGATCTTTTGTTTTTTGCATAGCATGTATACCTGCTTCAGCATACATCCTTACGCCGTGCTGCTCAAGCCTTTTTATTGGTGTTATCAGGTTATTTGCGGTTTCCCTTGTATCCTGTGCCTGCTGCTGTTGAGAAGCTGACGCTTGCAGCGCATGTTCAAGACCTCTCTGTGTATGAATAATATTCTCATCAATAATCTCCAGGGGATGTCTGCTTTCCGATGGAATAATATCTGTTAATGGGCCGCCAAAACCTTGCTGCTTCATAATTTTCCATCTTTCATTTTCAGGTATGTCCTCATCAAGTTTTTGATAAAATTCTTTTGCTTTTTTTAATTTTTCTAGCATCTCTAGTTCTCTACCTACGCTTTGAGCAAACTGCAGTGCCCATCCCCGTGAATGGCCTTCCTGCGTAAATAAAGTAGCTTTTAAGAACATCTCTTCCGGATACATTTTTTCATAAAAATTTGGTTCTTTGCCGTTTTTTTGTTTTAGGTATTCATTATAATCCTGCGCTTCTTTAGCAAAATAATCAAAATGCTGGAGTTTAGTTTCAAATCTTCCTGTATCCTTGTTATACCTTGGAACCCTTCCTTTTGTGGAATCCCAGGGGTCTACTATCCTTTCTCCTTCATAACCTATGTAGTCACCCTTTTTTATTAATACATTATTTCCATCTTGGTCAACGCCTTCATGATCTTCCATTTCTGACACTAGCCAGTCAGGATATGAAACTAACCTATCCTTCTGCACTGTTTCCATCTTCTGGCTGGTTCTTGAATCCATCAAGTCAAACTTGGCGTCAAATTCCTGAGTGTGCCCCATCCTGACTAACAGTCTTCCTGATTGATCTCTGGCTAGGTTAAGCTGATGAGTTTCATCATCCATGTGCATATCTGTCAGGGGTCTTTCAAATTCTCCTGAGTGCATTACAACACTACCTCCGCCCATATCTGCCTGGAAATCAATTGCCCTGTTCAGTTCCAATAAATCCTGGTAAGCTCCGTAAGTTGAAAAGTTGCCACGTTCATCTCTGCCCATCATCCCCATAAGGCCAAAGCTGGCATGCGTTGAAAACCTGACTTCATTAGCCATCTGCATTTCCCTTAATGCCTGCCTTTGGTCTTCTCCTAACATCTCTGGAGTCTGCTGGTTCTTGTTTCCAATCCTGTAGCCAGGAAATTGTATCTCTAACTTGCCTGCGCCCATCCTTATTTTTGAATATATTCCGGCAACGTTTGCAGCAGAAATTCCCATAGGGACTGACATTCCAATATCCTGGATACCCAGATTTACATCAGGCTTGTTAGCCGGCTCCATACCATAAGTTTCCGGCTCCATGGCGTTAAAATAATCAACCATAGGATGATGTCCATAATTAAGATCTCCAAATTGCATTTGAATCACAACATATTATCTTTTATTTTCCTAGTTCACAATTATTTACTAAGTTGTAATCTTAAGTTGTGTTTTGCCTTATTCCTATGTTAAAGCAAAACACATAATTATTATTTTTAATTTTTATTGCGTTTTATTTTTCAATTGTTTATTGTTTTTTTAATTATTGAACTTACCAGTTCAACATAGCATGCTGTTTTTTAAAATGATGATAGATAGACCAGGTAGCTGATTTTGCGCCCTCCTCAGCTGCTGATTTTGCAAGCGCCAGCTTCATAATATCTGTTTTCTTTTCTTTTTTTGGCTTTGCAACTTTTGCTTTTTTAGCAGCGCCAAACAGGTCTGAAAAGCCCTTAAAGATTGATGTATAAGGGCTTAATAATGAGGAAGGGTTTTTCTCTTCTTTTTTTTCAGCTTCTGGCCCAAACGATTCGCCTGCTTCTTTCAAATACCTCATTAATTCATCTCCTAAGGATTCCATTGCTGCTTTGAGAGAAGTATCAATTATTCCTAAAAGCTGGAAATCTTCCTGTTCTCTCATCCTTTTGTAATTTTCAACCTCTTTTGGAGTCCAGGCATACATCCTAAAATCTATTTCAACCCTGCCAAGATGTATGGGTCCTCTTTGATATTCCTGCT
>CAZTBE010000046.1:0-7676 GCA_964611745.1 uncultured Methanosarcinales archaeon
AGCTTTACAAGAGAGGTTCTAGTTTTGAAACAACTATTCCTATGCCTTTATTGTTTGCTTTAGACAAGAACAAGAAACATAATGTTATTTTCTTATTTGATACTGATGCCAATAAATGGTACATTAAATTTGAACAAATAGAAAACAAATGAGGCAGCGACAAAAAACACAAGTTTTTTGTCTGGTCTCAAATCCTTAAAAAGCAAAGCTTTTTGGGGACACAAGAAATTTGCAAAGCAAATTTCTAAGTGAATCAAAAATTTTTGAGGTGAAGGATATGTATAGGTTTATGAAATTTTTGGACTCGTTAGAGCATTATGAACTTGTTAAATTAAAGCAAGGACTGGAAAAAGGCACCTTAAATGTCGCAAAATCAATCCAGGAAAAGATAAAAGAGCATGAAAAAAAACATTCAAATTACTGCACAACTTGTTCTAGTACCCTAGACTATTACAACCCAAATAACTATACAATTATTTTTGGACCAGAAGATTTTAAGAAAAAAGCCTCGTTTTGCGGCCTGGACTGTCTGGAATATTTTTTGATAAAATTAAAACAAATGAAAAAGGAGAGTAAAAATGCAGAAAAAATTGAATAATTTCCTAAAAAAAGAAGTTGAAAATATTAGAGATATAGAAGCGCTTACTTTTGAACAGCTAAAGAAAATTTCTGTTGAAAATGATTATTATCTAAACTAAAAAATAAAAAAGGTGGTGGAAAAATGCAAATAAAGGAAATATGTGAAATAATGGGAAAAACAAGAGAAGAAGTAGAAGAGATACTCAATAAAGAAAATGTTATAGAACTTAAATTAACAGAAAAGTAATAAATTTTGAAATAAATTAAAAAATGCACAGTAAAAATACTAATGAAGTTTTTAATGAATTAAAAACAGGCAAAGAAGGCTTAACAGAGAAAGAAGCAGATATAAGGCTAAAAAAATACGGCCCTAATGAGATAAAGCAGAAAAAGAAAATAAGCCCTTTAAAGATATTCCTGAACCAATTTAACAACATCGTTATCTACATTTTAATTTTTGCTTTGGCAATATCCGTATTTTTAGGAGAAACTATTGATGCTATTGTCATAGGAATAATAGTAATTGCCAACGCAATATTGGGTTTTATACAGGAATACAAGGCAGAAAAATCAATAGAAGCGTTAAAAAAACTTACAAGCTTAAAAGCAACTGTAATAAGAGAAGGAAAAGAAAAAGATATTGATGCAAAGCTGTTAGTTCCGGGAGATATAATAAAACTGGAAACAGGAGACAAACTGCCTGCAGATTGCAGGATTTATGAATTAATAAACCTTCAGGCCCAGGAAGCTATGCTAACAGGAGAATCCACTCCTGTTAAAAAAGAATTAAAAACTCTAGCGGAAAAAACACCATTGGCTGACAGGCTTAACATGGCCTTCTCCGGAACAATAATAACCAATGGCAAAGGCCGCGCAATAGTAACATCAACAGGGATGCAGACAGAGATTGGAAAGATTGCTACTTTAATTGAAGAGGTGGAGCCTGAACTAACACCCCTTCAAAAAAAATTAAACACCTTAGGAAAAAAGATTGGCCTGGCTGTAATACTAATCAGCATTATAGTTTTTCTTGCCCAGCTTTTTAAAAATCCTGTTATTTTGGGGCATTTAACATCATTTCAATTTCTTGAGTTTCTTGAAGGTTCCAGGGAAATTTTCCTTACAGCTATCGCTTTGGCAGTAGCTGCAATACCAGAAGGCTTGCCTGCAGTTGTAACAATAGGTTTAGCTATAGGTATAAAAAAAATGGTAAAAAGAAATGCATTAAACAGAAGACTGCCTTCTGTAGAGACTCTTGGCTCAACAACGGTCATATGCACAGATAAAACAGGAACACTGACAAAAAATGAGATGACAGTTAAAAAAATATATGCAAACGGAAAAATAATAGATGTTACTGGTTCCGGCTATGAAACAAAAGGAACATTCTTATTCAATAATAAAAAGATTAATGAAAAAGAAATAGATCTATTATTAAAAATAGGGGCTTTGAATAATGATGCTTCTTTTCATGATAAAAACGTAATTGGCGACCCAACAGAAGCAGCATTGATTGTAAGCGCTGCAAAAGCGGGAATAAACAAAGGTCCATTGCAAAAAAAATATCCAAGAAAAAACGAGATTCCATTCACTTCTGAAAGAAAAATAATGACTACTCTGCATAATATCAATAGAAGCGATGTAGCTTATGTCAAAGGTGCACCAGAAGTTGTGCTTAATCTGTGCAAATCCATTTATGAAGCTGGCAGGATAAAAAAATTGACAGAGCAAAAGAAAAAAGAGATCCTTGAAACAAACATAGATTTTGCAAACAACGCCTTAAGGGTTTTAGGCTTTGCATTTAAGACCGTAATGGACAAATCAAGGACAGAAAAAAACCTTATTTTTGTTGGCTTGCAGGCAATGATAGATCCTCCAAGAGAAGAGGTAAAAGTAGCAATAAAAAAGTGTAAAAAAGCAGGAATAAAGACTGTAGTGATAACCGGAGACCACGAGACAACAGCAAAAGCAGTTGCAAAAGCTATTGGCATAGACGGTAAGTCAATTACTGGTGCAGAGCTGGAAAAAATAAAAGAGGAGGATTTAGAGGCACATATTGAGGAAATTGTAATTTATGCTAGAGTCAATCCCGAGCATAAAATCAGGATTGTTGATGCTCTAAAAAAGAAAGGGCACATTGTTGCTATGACTGGCGATGGTGTAAATGATGCTCCGGCTTTAAAGAAAGCAGATATAGGCATAGCAATGGGCATCACTGGAACTGATGTTGCTAAAGAAGCTTCTGATATGATTCTATTGGACGATAATTTTACATCTATTGTTAACGCAGTTGAAGAAGGCCGCGGAGTATATGATAATATACGGAAATATTTCAGCTATTTGATTTCTGGGAACATAGGAGAAGTAATGATTATATTCCTAAGTATCATATTTGGCTGGTCTTTGCCTATGACAGCTACGCAGATATTATTAATTAATTTAGTCACAGATGGGTTGCCGGCAGTTGCCTTAAGCTCAGACCCCTATGAGCCAAAAGCTATGTCAAGAAAGCCCAGAAAACAGAAAGAGCCCATTTACCATGACCTTAAGCCATTTCTAATTTATTATCCAGTATCATTAATAATAGTTGGATTAAGTGTATTTTATTATTTTAATTTTGTAAAAGGAAATTTATTTCAGGCCCAGACTGCTGTTTTCTTGACAGTGGCAATGTTTGAATTATATCAAGCTTTTGCATGTAGGTCAACAATTTATCCTGCAATTAAAGTTGGTCTGTTCAAGAATAAATGGCTGATTTTAGCTGTTGCAAGTTCATTTGTTTTTGTTGCAGCAGCAATTTTCATTCCTGCTTTTGGAAGCTATTTGGATATGGTTCCGTTAGGAATTAATGAATTTTTTATTATTGTAATCATATCCAGTATTGGAGCAATAATAATTGAATTATCCAAACATTTGAGAACTAGGAATGAGGAGATTGGTTATTGAACCCGTATAAGTTTATGTTGTTTTAGTTTCAAGCACAGTATTAATAGTTGTAGAAATCTATAAGTTTGTTGTGGTTAAGGCAAAGCCAGAACTAATTAGCTAGAACAGTCAACCTTAAAAAGCCTTAAGATTTCTCCAGATACTATGAAACAAGATTTTTTCAGCGAGATAATAGACTTAATAAAAAAGAAAAAGCTTTCAAAAAAGCAGCTTGCTATAGAAAAAGTAAAACTATGCAGAAAGTATCATTTGAAGAAAATTCCTACTGACATTGAGATAATGCTGCACGCTAATCTTAAGGATATTCCAAAAATAAGGAAATTTCTTCTTGCAAAGCCAACAAGAACAATTTCTGGTGTGGCTGTATGCGCAATAATGACCAAGCCTTTTGCGTGCCCTCATGGAAGATGCTCTTATTGCCCTGGAGGAATTAATTCTGCTTTTGGCACTGTACCTCAGAGTTATACTGGAAAAGAGCCTGCTGCAAGGCGTGCTATAAGAAACAAATACAATGCTTATCTTCAGGTTATGAACAGACTTGAGCAATATGTAGTGGCAGGTCACGTTCCTGATAAAATAGAGCTGATTATAATGGGAGGAACTTTTCCAAGCTTTCCAAAAAACTATAGAGATGATTTCATAAAAAACGCTATACAGGCAATGAATGAATTTTCATCTTTGTTTATTGATAAAGATTCCAGTTTAAACTTAATGAAATTCAAAGAGTTTTTTGAGTTGCCAGGAGACATTGCAGATGAAAAAAGAACAAAAAGAATACATAAAAAGCTCCTGAAAATAAAGAACAGTAAAAAAACAACTCTTGAAAAAGAGCAAATTAAGAATGAAAAATCAGGCATAAGATGTGTTGGGCTTACAATAGAGACAAAACCGGATTATGGAAAGCTTAAACAAGGCAATGAGATGTTAAGGCTTGGCTGCACAAGAGTTGAGTTAGGCATACAAACAGTATATGATAAAGTTCTTGGAAAAATAGGAAGAGGGCATTCTGTTAAAGATTCAATAGAATCTACAAGAATCCTGAAAGACTTAGGATTTAAGATAAATTACCATGTTATGCCTGGCTTGCCAGAAGTTACAGAAAAACAAGACCTTGCAGCACTAAAAACCTTGTTTAAAGATGAAAATTTCAAGCCGGATATGCTTAAGATATATCCATGCATGGTTATGAAAGGAACTAAATTGTTTGAAGAATGGCAAAAGGGAAAATTTAAATCATTAACAACAAAAAAAGCAGCTTCTTTAATTGCTGAATTTAAAAAATATGTTCCTGAATATTGTCGCATAATGCGCGTACAAAGAGACATACCCACATTCCAAACATCATCAGGAATTGACAGGACTAATTTAAGGCAGTATGTTGAAAAAATATGTGAAGACAAAGGTATTAAATGCAGATGCATTAGATGTAGGGAAGCTGGAATAAATAAAAATATTAATATCAATAATTTAAAAATTAAGATAATTGAATATAAAGCATCTAAAGGAAAAGAGTTTTTTATTGCTGCTGAAGATCCTAAAGCAGATGTTTTATTTGGCTTTTGCAGATTAAGATTTCCATCACAATTTTTAAGAAAAGAAATCACAAAAGACTCTGCTTTAATCCGCGAGTTGCATATATATTCTTTAGCAGTGCAAATCGGTAAAAAATCCAAAGAAAGCTTCCAGCATAGGGGAATTGGAAAAAAACTATTGAAAAAAGCAGAAGAAATTGCAAAGAATAATAATAAAAACAAAATTGTTGTAATATCAGGAATAGGAGCAAAGCAATATTTCGCTAAATTAGGATATGAGCATGATGGAGTTTATATGTCAAAAACCAAAGGTTTTTGAGCACACCAAAAATTCCGGTAATCGGAATTTTTCAGTGTGTCTAAGAGATTAAATTAACAAAATGCCAACAGAAATCCCAAATTCAGAGGAAATTGAATTCAAAGATAAATTTATTGAAAGATACAAGAAATTAACAGACTTTGAAGTATTTAAAAAATATTCATTATCCTTTCTTAGAAGATCTATAAGAGTTAATACAATAAAAATATCAATAGAAGAATTAAAGAAAAGATTAGAGAAAAACTGGAATTTAGAGCAAATACCCTGGTGCAAAGAAGGATTTTATATTGAGCATATAAAGAAGGAAAGAAGAGATATTGGGAACTTAATTGAGCATTCTTTAGGTTACTTTTACACTCAAGAAGCAGCTTCTATGATACCTCCATTAGTTTTAGAGCCAAAAGAAACTGATATTATATTAGATATAGCTGCAAGCCCCGGCAGTAAAGCTACGCAAATAGCCGCATTAATGAAAAATAAAGGAATTTTGATTGCTAATGACTACCAAATAGCTAGAATAAAGCCATTAAGCTTGAATATTCAAAGATGCGGCATAACTAACTGCATAATAACCTTAATGCAGGGCCAGTGGTTCAAAAAATCAAATATTGAGTTTGACAAGATTTTAGTGGATGCGCCATGCTCTGGTACTGGAACTATAAGGAAATCTTTGAAAACATTAAGAATCTGGAATCCAAACATGGTAAAAAGATTGTCAATAACCCAAAAACAGCTCATAGAGACAGGTTTTAATGTTTTAAAACAAGATGGCACATTAGTTTACTCAACCTGCAGCTCAGAACCAGAAGAAAATGAAGCAGTAATTGATTTCTTAATCAATAAATATGATAATGCTAAAGTAGAGGAAATAAAACTAAATAATATCAAAAGAAGTAATCCAATATTGGAGTTTGAAAACAACAAATACAATGAAGAAATTAAAAAATGCTTAAGGATATGGCCCCAGGATAATGATACTGAGGGATTCTTTGTTTGTAAAATAAGAAAATCACAAAACTAACGCTTTTTCCTAGAACTCTTAACAATTTTGTTAGACCTGGTTACACTGTTTATTTTATGTCCATTTCCATTAGAATGTCCATTACCAACTATGCTATGGCCGTTTCCATTACCTATCTTAAAACCATTACCTGCTGCGGCAAAACCATTGCCCATCTTGGGAAAACCATTAGTTGCATGCAATTCCTTAATTTTGCTTTGCAGGAAATCGATAGTCTTCTCGTTATCCTGATGATTTAATACAACTCCGCATTCAGGGCATTTAAACTCAAAATCAGCAGCTTTCTCAAAATTAACCCTTACACATGCATTTGGACAAAGATAGAAATTTCCACGATTAGCTTCCTCTACATTAAGCCTTTCTGTAAACTTTTCAATCTTGGAATAATGAAGGTTCTTCATCAAATCCTTGATTCTTTTCTTGTTAAAGGTCCAGTAGCTTATATACCATCCTTTCTGCCTGTCCTTTTTCCTGTAATAACTGACTAAATTATTGTTGTAAAGCCTGTATAGGATGTTTCGAATCTCATGTATATCGGTTTTTACCTTTTCAGCTATCTTAAAATCAGAAATATTCTTCTTGTCCTTAAGAAATTCAACTACTTTTAAGCTGTCTTCCCCAACGACTTCCTTTACTGTGTCATAAATTTTGGTGTTTGTTATTTTCATTTTGAACTATATTTTTTATTATTGATACTCAAAATGAAAGCTTGGAAAATTGTAATTTTCCATTGTTTTCATTTTAAACTATGATTGTTTGTAATGGATTTTGATTGTAAAAACTCCCACCCCGGGCCTGCACAGGAGAAAAGAGGTGATCAAAACTCCCCTACACCCCCTTAATGGTGGAATTAATTTAATAACATGAATTGCATTACAGCCTCTTATCTCTTACACATTCAAAACTTCTCCACCCCCTTATGGAAAAATTAGATGGGAATGTTTAGCCCTCTTTTTTATTACTATAAATGGTCCAGAACTACCACCATGTTCTTATTAGGACCTAGGAAATAGTTTAGGCACTTGTAGTATATATATTTTGCTATACTCTAAAACCACCTTTTTAATATATCCATTGGAATACTTATATTTAAATGTTTCGCTTTTTACGTGCCCATAAAACAGCGTATAGGGGCATTTTCAATGCCCCGAGACTGCGAGATTTTAAACCGTCTCGGGATACCGTAGGTATCCCCATACACTAGTGTGCAGGAATGCACAACGGGAAAACTATATATAAAACCTCTATATAAGCAATATAAATGAAACGTGAAATATCC
>CAZTBE010000047.1:0-6640 GCA_964611745.1 uncultured Methanosarcinales archaeon
GATGGCTCTGTAATTCCAGGATGCACAGCCTTGTTATTATCATTACAATCATTGCCTCCTAAAGTACAAATATTTGGTGTTCCTACAATTGCTATATCAGCATCACAATAATTATCAATATCATCATCACAACCATTGTCTATTATGCCATTACAATCATCATCAATGTTATTGCAGGTTTCTGCAGAAGGCAAACATGTTGATGTAACTACAAAATTCTTAGTTTCTGTTGTTACAACATTATCTGCATTATCTTCTATTTCTGCATAATAAGTATGTGTTCCAGAAGTATAAGTAGATGAATAAGAGCAAGGTGAAGAAGTTGGTGAGGTGCAAGTTTGCTTTAAGACATCATCAACAAAAATTCTTGTTTTCTTTATACCACTCTGGTATCCATCTTTATCAACATCATTTCCGGTTGCTGTAATTGTTACAATATCAGAAGTTGTTGGGCTTGTTGTTGATGAAACTGAGACTGTAACAGATGGGTCTTGTGTATCTATGTTAAATGTTCCCAGTGATGATCCTTGCGAACATGAGTCTAAAGATGTTTGGCCGCTTACAGAGATTTCAGTTAGTCCGTTTATATCTGCATCTGAAACTATGTATGTGTAAGTATAATCCAATCCAGTTTGTGATACCTTAGCTGCAGTACGTGGAACTGTTGTTAATTCTGTTTCTGTTTTTTTCAAAGTAACTATTGGATCATTTGCCAAAGTATCTGATGCAGTAAATGTAATAGTAATTGCTCCAGCTTTTACGGGGTTTGGACTAGCAGTTATTGAGTTGAATGTGGGAGTTGTACCAGAGCATCCAACTGTTAATAATGGATAAGCATCACCAAATGCACTTACATCTCCTGCTAAATCTGTTGCCTGGCATGTAGCTGCTAACCCTGTATCAATGTCTTGGTTAATTAAAAGTTTTTTAGTGAATATTTTACCAGTTACTGGGGCGTCCATCAAAATTTCATTATGATAAATTTCACCTATGCCTGTAGCCCAGCTTCTTGTCTCAAAACATTTTTTATCATTAATTTCATCATTAGGTTCGCATTGTCCAGCCCATACTTTAACTGCAAGATTTTCATTGACAGGGTTGTCATTAGTGTTAATATCGTTTACTTCGCATTCCAGTGTAATTTCAGATCCTATAGTATTAGGTCCGGTATATGGCAAGAGTTGAGCAGTAGGTTTTATATTTGTAAAAGTTAAAACAATATTTCCATCCACATAACCAGGTGCAGTCGCAGTTATTGTAGATATGCCAGCTTCTAATGACTTAATGAAAATTGAACAGCCACCGGAAGTTTTTGTATCACAAGTTGTTGCTGATAAAGTATCTTCAGCCCTGTCGCTTGAAAATGTTATAATTAAATTATTATCGCTGCCAATCCTGGTTGCAATTATATTTGCATTTGCAGCACCATCAGCCGGTATTGAAACAAGATTGGAAGATAATGCAATGGAATCACAGGTTGGAGCATCACTCCCATCACAATCATTGTCAATATTGTCAGCATCACAATCTAATTCAACAACAGGCTCATATTCATTATTTGAAACATAAACTGCTTCTATACAGCTCTCTGTGTTAATAGAACATGCACCAAGCTCATTAGTTGACCTGTCTAAACCTTCATCAATCTGGCCATCACAATTGTTATCCAAATTGTCGCAGATCTCGTCAGAACCTCTTACCTCTCCTACACACGGGCCCAATAGATAAGTGCTTTGGCAGGTTTGAGTGCCAAATTCACAAACACCTACGTTAGTTTGACCACATGTTATTGTCTGACTTGGTGTACATTCTCTTTCAAAAACAAGAGTCTTATCCATTAGTGAATATACCTGTGTTTTAGTTATACTTCCCTCTGCACCGCAATCTGTTACTAAAGACTTGTCTTTCTCATTTTTATAAAAATTCAATAAATCAAGAATTTCATCGGTATTATGGGGGCTTAAAGACGGATCAGATAAAAAATTTAATATTAGTGTTCTTAGCTCATTCCTCAACTCACTAGGCGCATCTATGATATCAGGGCACAGCGAGAAAACAAAACTTGCATGTAAAAAAAGAAAAACGAATAAAACAAAAATTATTATTATTAATCTATTTTTATTCATTTTCATATTTTTCCTGTTATTATCAGCAACAAAGATCATATCTTGAACAACAGCAACACTTTGATCCAGGCAGCAACTCGGATTCTATTTCATCGCAAAGACCTAAATCTTGGGTATTTTGACATTGGTTAATATCCAAATTGGAATTTGCGCATATAACACCATTTTCCTTATCAACTATGTTATCTGGTATGAATATATCCCCGCAAATTTTATCAGGCAGAAATAAAACATATTCCTTATCAAGATAATTAACAACAAGTTCCCTGTTATCAATAATTTCGATGTTGTAGCTATTCCCGTTTATCCTGGCTGGAAGCTTAAAATTCCTAGTGTAACCGTCGCTTACAGATTTTGCAAGCTCTATTTCATTCTTTACTAATGTTGCCACATCTTCTGCAATCTCCTGTCTTTCACTTTCCTTTGCATCAAGTATTTGTGTGGTTATAACAGCTGTAAATCCTAAAAATACTAAAAACATAAATGCCAATAGGACTATAAATTCTATTGCAAATTGGGCATTCGTTTTTTTTGGCACTTTAATTGATCCTTAAGGTTTGCTTATGATAACCTCTGTTCCGCCGCTTCCGTCATCAACAGATTCAATTTTAATTTTCTCTAGTCCAGGACCTGCAATAGCTGATAAAACACAATTTCCATTATCTACACAATCGCTTGAAGTGTCATCAGAGGTAATAGAAATGCCAGCAGACGAAAAGAAAACTGCTTCAGTCTCGCCAATTTGTGATGTAATGTCAAATACTAATTCTCTGTTTGCCACAATATTGATATCAACTACATTTTTTGGCATACTTAGTTCAAGCACTATTCTGGAGCCCTCTCCGGAAAAATAAACAGACTCTGCTGTATCTATTATGCTCCTCCCAACCTGGTTTATTTGGGCGTCAATTATCTCTATACTGGATTCAGAACTGTATCTAAAGAACAGGTAAGTTGTAGGGACTATTATACCTAAAGTTAAAGCAACTATCATCAAATATTCCATTGCAGATTGTGCTTTTATTGTCATCATTGTAAACGTGATAGAATCATACTGGATTTACCACTGCTATAATTTTCCCATTTATTGTATGTTCCGGGCAGCCTGTTGTGGCAGGAGCGCAGTATTTAATGCTGATTTTTGCATCTGTCCTTTCACCAACAAGAAAAGCCCCACCTGTACAGCCAGTAAAGGAAACTTCTATCTCATCACCGGATTGCCAGCTGAGAACAGGTGATGGGACAGTGCAGCTTAAGGGATCTGCTGCGTCATTAGTTACATCAAAACTATTGATTTTTATCTCTTCGCCAATATTGTTAATGAGCCTCAGCCTTACTTCATCCCCAACAAAACTAAAATCTATGCACTCAAACTGCGATGAGAATATGCACTTTTGCGGCAGGAATTTGGAAAATTCAAAAACTCCAAAATAATACAATGCCCCAATTGTAATCAGTATCACTAAAAATGCCCATCCATATGTTGTTAAGAACTCTAACGCTGCCTGTGACTTTACCTCTTTTTTCATAATTTAACCTCTTGACTTATCTTTAGAATCGTTCTTTAAAAATTTTTCTTAAAAAAAGGCTCTGTCCTAAATGACGGTTGCCATCAATATGTGAGCACTTTCATCATAGTAAATCAAGCTGACAAAGGGGATGCTCCATCCGGGAAATGTCAGCCTTAACCTACAATATTAAGTGCGAACCGATGGCAACCCGACGTGAATTACGAGCGACTCGCAGGAGCTCGTCGTGATTCGCGGAGATTTAGGACAGAGCCTTAAAAAGATTAGAAAAATCAAGTTATAGTAGAGAATACTTCACCTGCAACCTCATGTTTGTATGTAGCGCTTGATTTCGCTAAATGATATGTCATAGTGACTAATACTTTTCCCTTATCCCCTTTTTTAAAGCCGGTTGCTGCTGAATTGCATGAGCTCCATGCAAGGTCTTTTGTCTCATCACTTCCCCAGTCAGTAACAGTGGGTGCACTTGAACAGGCATAAGCTGTAGCAGACTCGCTTGATATTGTAATTGAATCCACAATAATAGGTTCCCCTATAGAATTTTTTAGCCTTAGGCTAAATGTATTGGCAGTTGCATCTATCCTATAATCAACACAATGGACTTCTGTTCCAAAATTGCATCTATCCGGAAATATCTTACTGGGCTTTAGGATTCCAAAATAAGTCAATGCACCCATCATTATTATAATAACTAAGAATGCCCAGGCATAAGTAGTCAAAAACTCCAATGCTGCTTGTGATTTTTTATATGATTTTTTAAACATTTATCTCTCCTCTTTTATCTGTATTTATTTTAATGATGGTATATAAATCTTTCGAAATTTATTTTTTCTATTTCTTTTTAGACTGCAGAATTTCCTTTATTTCTATGACTAAACCCCCGGTTATTAAAAGAAGGATAATGATTGTAAACATTAGACTGATTTTTACAGCTTCAAGAGATACACTATCCAGCTGCACTGCTAAGGAAGCTCCCAACACCAACCCAATAATAAGAATTACAATAGCTACAAAACCGATAAATGCTTTATGATGATGTGGAGTTACCATTTTACACCTCTTTCTATATTTTTTGATTCTTTACTATTTAAATTTTTCATTATTCTGGATTTGATGTGTAAAACCAAAACAGACTCAGTGGAAAGCCATAAATTGCTACACAATTTAAATTCACGGTTCGTAGCTTTGGTTTTACTACGCAAAACCAAAACATTAAATATCGCATTAAATTCATCAAATTCATGAATGGTATTGGATTAAAAAGGGGAAAAACATTTCTTGCGCAGGCTTCTGTACTGAAAAGGATTATTGCATTAATAATAGACCTTCTGATAGTAAATATAATAATACTATTCCCATTCAAAAGGATTTTTGAAGGCATAATCCCGGAAACAGAATCATTTTCAAAAACAATGGATTTTTTAAACAGCAATTCCGGCTATAGCGCATCTATAACAGCTATTTTGGTTTTAGCAGCTTTTCTGACAATATTATACTTTATGGTTTTTGAAAAGAAACTGCAGCAAAGCCCTGGAAAAATGCTATTTAACCTTTATGTTAAAAGCCAAACAAAAGATTTAAAATACTGGCAGTTGTTTGTAAGGAGCATGTTTTTAATACCCTTGTTTCCATTTGTTTTGCTTTGGCTCATAGACCCAATCGTGATGTTTTTTACAAAGGAAAACCAAAGATTGTCGGAAATATTAAGCAAAACAAAGGTTGTTGAAAAGTATCAAATCTAAAACAATGCAAAATAAAATATTCAAAAAATAATTAAATATAATGCCTCACAAAAAATGAGAAAACAAAAAAATAAATGGTGGAAAGCAATAAAGATTATCATAGGCCTTACAATATTAAGCTTTTTTATCTCAATACTTATCTCTTTATTTACTGAGGATGGCATTGAAACTCTCAACGGGAATGTTGCATTAATAGATATAACGGGAATAATCATAGCTGAAAAGAATACTGGCTTTTTGTTTGAAGATGTTACCTCATCAGAAGAAATAAATAAACTAATTAGAAAAGCAAACAGAAATGATAGGGTTAAGGCAATGATATTCAAGATTAATAGTCCTGGAGGAAGTGCGGTAGCGTCTGAAGAAATTGCCAATGAAATCAAAAAAACCAATAAAACAACTGTTGCATGGATAAGGGAAGTTGGAACATCAGGAGCTTACTGGATTGCCAGCTCCGCAGACCATATAGTTGCAAACAGAATGTCAATAACCGGTTCAATAGGAGTTATAGCATCCTACCTTGGATTCTCTGGTTTTTTAGAGGAGTATAATGTGACTTATGAAAGGCTAGTTTCTGGAAACTTAAAAGATATTGGAAGTCCTTTCAAGGATCTTACAGAAGAAGAAAGGGCATTGTTTGAGTCAAGTCTTGCATCAATACATGCTTATTTTGTAGAAGATATAGCTAAAAACAGGGATTTAAAAAAAGAGGATGTGGAAAAGATAGCAACAGGCTTGTTTTATATAGGTACAGAGGCAAAACAACTTGGCCTGGTGGATGAATTAGGCAGCAGAGAAGAGGTAATCAATTATGTCGAGAGGCAGATTGGGGAAGAAGCGGATATTGTAAGGTACAAGAAGGAAAAAGGATTTTTTAGCGCATTGAGCCAGGCGATGAATGAAAAGTCTTTTTATATTGGAAAAGGCTTGGGAAACTCATTTATTACTCAAGCAAAATTTCCGAACAGGATAGGGATTTCAACATAAGGACTTTTGAATTTATATTTTGATAAAAAATAAATAGTAGTTAAAAAAGAGGTTCTTTTGTTTTGGGTGGTTGAATGAAAAAAAGTGTTGTAATAATAGTATTATTTTTTTTATTGATTGCAAGTGTTGTATTTTCTGGGAATAATAATAGTAATAACGAAAACAATGATAAGGTAGATGAAGAAGTTGAGGAAAAACTAAAACAAGTAGATGAGGTTTCTGTTATTGTTGTTCTGGAGGATGATTATGATGTTTT
>CAZTBE010000048.1:0-6561 GCA_964611745.1 uncultured Methanosarcinales archaeon
AGCTTAATGAGTTCCAAAAGGCATCATGTTCAACACCAGTTCCTGGAGCTATCTCATCTCTGACCAAATTGTACAAGGGCTCTGCGACCTTAAGACTTCCAACTGATATGTAATTAGCGTTCATGATTTCACTGTTTTTTTAGTGTGAAATAAATTTTATATAAACTTTTCTTTAATTCCTATGTTAAAAAATTTACTAGTTAATGACAAAGATATTTAGTTATTTTATCAAATTATTGCTCTTATATCCTAAAACATAGAAATCTTTAAATACAAGATACTATTTTACAATAGTGTCAGTTTTGAGGCGATTGTATGCAAATCCATAAAATATTTTTTGTTGTGTTTCTAGTGTTTGGCTTAATGGGCATGATAAGAGATAATGGCCCCGCAACTTCAAGGGATCTATTTTTTATGCATGTTAATGCCAATAATGACGGAACAAAAGATTTAGATGATTTAAGTGTAAGAGTACTTATTTATGATTTGGGCACTATTTTACAAACAAATTCCTTTGATTTGGATGATGGAGATAATGATGGAAAGTTTCTTTTCTGGGACGTTCCTAGTTATGTAGAGCCTGGAAATTATTGGGCTAGAGTAACTGTAAGCAATGATGATGTGAGGGAAGTGAAGCATAGAATAATTTCAATATATTAAATTTCATGGTTTTAATTCTTTAATTTTTCATATATCATCTTTTTTTATAATATTGATTTCTCTTTAGGATATTGAGTTTAACATATATTTTTCCTTGTGTATATTGTTATTATTTATTCTTTTCAAATATGAAAGAGTATTTTCAAATATAAGATAATATTTAAAATTATAAAATAATGTTTTTAAATATGGAAAGATTTAAATACTATTTATACTTTAAACGTAAATTATGGCCATAATTAGGAAGTTATTAGACAAAAAGCTAATACGAATTCTGGATTTATTGCTTAAAAATAAAGAGAAGTATTTTCATTTAAGTGAGATTTCTAACGCGAGTAAAACTTCTCTTGCTTCTACTTTTAGGACGATAAATCGCTTGGTCTCTTTGGGGATAATAGATGTTACTGTTTTGGGTAAGATGAAAATTTACAGGATAGCTTCTAATGACGAGACTAAGGAGTTAGAGGAAGTTTTAGACTTGGAAAATAAAAAATGATACCATTTTGGAAAAAGCAAACTGAAGATGCTCGAAAATCACGGCATGAACAGAACGGATAGAAATTGGCCGTCGGGAAGTACTTACCGACGGGCAAATCCAAGTGCGCACGGACACTATCATCGAAAAGGACGGTGTGGAGATTAGCAGAGCTTTCCATCGGCACGTTTTGGCTCCTGGTCAAGATTTGAGCAAAGAGCATCCATGTGTGGTTAAATTAGCTGAGGCTGAATGGACTCCTGAGGTGGTGAAGGCGTACAGGGACAAGCAGACCAGCATATAAAAAATAACTACAATAAAAATTCTGATATTAAACATAGAATAAAAGAATCAATGATGTATAAAAATCACTGAGTCTGTTTTCAAGACTCCGGAAGAACTCAAGGCTGCCTGGCCGAAAGAGTTGGATGAGAGGATTAAGGAGGTAAAGAAGGCTCTTTGAGATGGAAACAACCACAACACAGCAAAAATCCCAAAAAAAATAACAAAAACAAATCAAAAAATTAGAGCATGAATTGTATTTAGTTGGTGTTAAGTGTAAAATAATTCATAAAAATTATTAAAAAATGTCAAAGAAATCAGATAATTTTTTATTCTAACTTTAATTCTTAGTTTTTTATGTATGAAATTATAAGAGAAGGAAATGCAATCATAAGAATAAAGAAAGCTGATAAAATTTCTAAAGAGATGGATGTATTCTACAATCCTGTTATGAAGCTGAATAGGGATATTTCTGTTTTGTTGCTGAATTCTATTGATGCAAAAAACACGCAGATTGCATTGCCATTGGCTGGTTCAGGCATTAGGGGGATAAGGTTTTTGAAAGAGTTAAAGAAAAATAAGATTAAGAGTATAAGTTTTAATGATTATAGCATAAAAGCAGTAAATTCAATAAAAAATAGTTTAAAACTCAATAATATAAAAAATAAAAAGATAATAATTTATAATAATGATGCGAATCTATTCCTATTGAATTCCTCTGGTTTTGATTATATTGATATTGATCCTTTTGGGACTTCAAATTTTTATCTGGATTCTGCAATTAAAAGAATTTCTAGGAATGGAATTTTAGCTGTAACTAATACTGATACTGCAGCTTTGACTGGAACTTATCCAAAAGCTTGTGTCAGGAAATACTGGAGCACACCAAAAAGGGATTATATGATGCATGAAACAGGGCTTAGAATATTAATCAGGAAAATACAGTTAGTAGGAATGCAGTATGAAAAGGCATTGTTTCCAATATTTTCGTATTTTAAGGACCATTATTTCAGGATATTTTTTGAATGTGTTAAAGGAAAGAAATTATGCGATGAAATTGCTTTGGAGCATGGCATGTTTAATGATGTTGGGCCTTTATGGATGGGAAATTTATGGGAGGGTAAGTTAGTCAACAGAATGTATAGTTCATTATTAAAAAATTCAATAGGCAATAAGTCATTAAAAATAAATTCAATTAAAAACGAAAAATCAATAATAATCGAAAATAATAATTTAATGAATAAAATTAATAAAGGAATAATAAACAATAATCAAAATTATAATGAACTTTTAAGGTTTCTAAAAATCATTAAAGAAGAGCCAAAAATAAATGCTGTTGGTTTTTATGATGTTCATGATATTGCCAAAAAAAATAAATTAAAAACAATAATCAGGAAAGAAGAGCTTATTAAGAAAATAAAGAAATGTGGGTATAAGGCTGCTGATACTCATTTTTTAGGCACTGGGATCAGAACAAACATAGACTATAAGGGATTTTTAGAACTATTAAAGGAATAGTTTTTTATATTAGCTATTACAGATATATTACAAAAAAGAGGCAGGATGAAAAAGAAAGGAACCAGGTTTAATAACAATCTAATCTATTTGGCAATAGTTATCATAGTTATTCTTATGCTTATTTTTGGGCGTAAAGGTGGTGAAGAAATTAAGGACTTAGAAGAAAGCCTTGATTTGGAGAAAAGTATGGGTTCTGGATTTTTGGAAATTGAAACCTTTCCTGGTGATGCAGAGATATTTGTGGATGGAGTTTACAGTGGAAAAGATTCTACAACTTTATACAATATTCCTGGTGGTAAACGCAGTGTGGTTATAAAAAAATCTGGCTATGAAGATTTCACAGTTGAGGTAAGTATAGAAGCAGGCAAGAAAAGTTTTCTAGAAGCTCATTTAATATTGATTCCAGCTGAAGAACAAGAAGAAATTAGAGATGTTGTAGAAGAAAAGACAGAGGCTATAGGAATCTCTGATGAGGCACCTGAAATTAAAGAGATTATTGAAGATGAAAAAGAGACTTCGAAAAGTGAGGGGATGGTTAACGTTGGCACTAAATTTCTGCTTTATTATGATTTTAGCGAGAATGAATTTGCAGATAAAAGAAATTTTGAACAGGATGCATTTTCAAAAAAATATAAGACCTATTTTGTTTTTACAAGGTTTGACCCTGTAAATATGAAAACTATTGATAAAAATATTAATGATGTTGAAAAAGAAGATTGTGCTGGCATAAGGGACCAATTTGAGTGGCTCTATTCCGGGCAGAGCTTATGTGTAATAACAAAGGAAAACAATATAGTAGCGATAGGTGGTGAATGGGAAGATACTGAAAATGCAGAGCTTATTTGGAAATTATTTAGCTAGCCAATTGCCCTTCTTACATCTATTGTTTCGACAGAATTAACGCCATCAATTTTTTTAATATCTTCTTCCAAGGCATCTGTTGAGCCTTTGCTTTCATCCATTACAAATATTATCTTTATGGCTTTTAATCCAAAAGCTACTGGCTCTTGTTCTGTTTTAATCTCTTGGTTTTGAGAAAAATTAATTGTTTTTGTTTTTGCTTCGGCTTCTATTTTGTTTAAATCCCTATCCGGACTTTCTGGCATTATTTTTAATGTAACTACTACCTGGGTCATTTTAATTTGGTCCTTCAAATTCGCATTCTGGGCAATTGTATTTTGCTGCTATTTGCCTGCAATGCATACACCTAACAATTTTTGTTTTGCCGCAATTAGGACAATTAAATCTAGTAGTGCCTTTTGAGTTTGCAATATTTTTCTTGCAGGATGAACATAGTAATTTTTCTTTTGGCATGGTTTTTGGGATTGTA
Source organism: uncultured Methanosarcinales archaeon (assembly GCA_964611745.1). Classification (GTDB taxonomy): domain Archaea; phylum Nanobdellota; class Nanobdellia; order Woesearchaeales; family GW2011-AR4; genus JACPJP01. The sequence goes on from CAZTBE010000048.1 coordinate 4,266, forward strand.
GTTATATTTATAAAGGTTATTATTTGTAAAATTGTTTTTTTTATTAATTATTGTTTATTGTAGAAATAATATTATTGCTTTCATTTATTGAAAATGCCTTTCCCAGAAACTTTTCTATTGTGTAAATGTTTGTTTTTGTATGGTTTGTTATTTTTGATGTTTTGATCTTGCTTTTGGAAACTAAAGCCATTATTGGGAGAATCTGGTCTGCAAGGTGCATATCTACTGGTGCATTGCTTCTTATTTCTGCTGTAAGTGTTTTGGCTGCTTCTTCACCAACAAGCTCTGCTTTTTTTCCTCTTTCTCCTAATGCGTCTGCGCCAAGCCTTATTGGATTATTTAGGTCAATTTCATCTTCTTGTTTTGAGAATATTGCCCACAATGTTATTCCAGAGCCTGTTGATAATGTTTCGCTATAGCTTGTTTGCATGTTCTTCGGGCATTTATAGTTGCTTAATGCTATTTCAGCTGCTTTTGCCTGACGCTCTGCAACTTGCGCATCTTGTAAATCTAATGAGGCATGGGAAATTCCTTTTATTTGCATTAGATAACTTTGTTCAGTCAGACCTATTTTAGGTGTGTTTTCTTTTATATGATCATGAAATTCATTGAATTCTTTAAAGTCAGAAATCTTGTATTTTGGATTAACTTTTAACTGTGCTTGGCCATGGCCTTTTGGATAATACCCGCGCTTTATTAGCTTGCATTCTATATCTGCATATTTTTGTATTTGTGGCAAAAAAACATTATTAAAATAATCAAAAGTTGGACTCCATTTAGTATCTGTGCCTCCAATGATATTGAATTTTACTGGTTTGTTTGCAAATAATGATGGGAGCAATAGGGATTGCAAAAATAATATTATTGAGCCAGCTGTCTGTATATCAATATCTATTGTTTTTCCCTCTATTTTATTTGGAGAATATTTTAATGATGTTGAGCCCAAAGAATCACCTTCAACATCGGCATTGCATAGCTTTTCCAAAGCTTTAATGCAGAATAAATGTTGATGCTTTAATCCTGGCTGAGGCCTGTTTTTTCTTATATTTGTTATTTCAAAAGATTGTTGGGTTAATGTTGATAAAGCCAAAGCTATACGACATATACTGCCTCCACCTTCTAAGTAGGAACCATCTAATTCAATCATAATAATAAAGAATTAAAGCTTATTATATAAAAATTGTTAAATTAAATGTTTTCTATGTCTGTAAGTATGCTGTCTATATCATCCAGTTCAGATGTGTCAAGCTCCTCATCTATATTGGCAGCATCAGAAATGTCTGCTGCAACCTCGTCTATAGAGGCTTCTCCTGTTTCTGCTGGAACATCAGCTTCTATTGGTTCTTCTGGTGCAGGCGCAGGTTTTGGCGCACAGCTTACAATCAAAACCATTACCAACATTATTACTAAGCCGAAATTTAATCTTTTAATCATTTTAAACAATTTTTATTCTTCTTTCTCTTCCTACTCTTCAACTTCCACTAACTCATCTTCCCCTTCTTTTTCAAAATCTGCCTCTTTATAGGATTCTTTTATTGCCTTTACAATACCTCTTAAAATATCGTGGGCATCTTTTAATGAGCCATGGGCTTCTTTTGCCAATGATTTCGCCTCTTGCAACAAATCCTTTCTTTCTTGTTCAATACCTGCTGCTTTTGCTTCTCTGAACTTTTCATTAGATTGTTTAAGTTTTTTCCTTGCTTCAGCTACATTGTCACTAAACTTATCTACTACTTCATCTATGCCTTCTACTCCAATATCCCTCTCTTCCATTTCTGCAAGAATCCTGTCCAGCTTTTTCTCTAGGTGTCCACTTATTTTCAATATTGCCCTTACCTTCCCATTAACAACCTCTCTTGCATGAATCTTTGATTTTACTTTTATTCTTTTCCAGACTGCATTTATTTTTTTAGCTTCTGATTTTATCTCTTCTTTTGTCTCTGCTGCCTCTACCTTTGCTTTTGCATCATTTATTTCAGAAATCTTTGCATCTATATCCGCAATAATAGAATCTGCTTCTTCTTGGCCTAGATCCTCAGATTCATGGGCTTTGCTTTTTACTTTTTCAAGATGAGCTATTATGGCATCTGACGCCTTAAGCAACCCTTGTTTTGCATGCTCTATTACTGCGTCATCATTTTTATCTTCTTTTGCTTTTAATAGCAATCTTCTTCTTTCCTTTACTTTTCCCTCAGCTTCATGAAGCTTTTCTTTTGCCCGCTCAAACCTTTCCCTTACTTCAATTTTTTTGTCTTTCAAAACAATTCTTTTCTTGAATTTTAATTTCGGATCTATT
>CAZTBE010000049.1:0-6532 GCA_964611745.1 uncultured Methanosarcinales archaeon
CAAAGATAGATGGCACAACAGTAAGTACAGCTCCACAAAGCTATACAGTTCCTTCTCTTATAGTATCCCACCTCCCAGTTGCTCCACAAGCAGGAAGAAGGGTAAGTTTTTTTGCAACAGCAAATGGCAAGATAGATGAAGTAAAAATTGTCATTAATGAAAATGTAGATAAAGTCGGTAGTTCAGTTGTTGAACTGATCCAAGAGATATGTCCCTCACCCAATCACGAACGAGTAGTATGCAGCGCATCAACATTCTCGGTATCCAGAACATTTTCTGCAGGCCGGATAGTATCTTACAATGCTATGGCAAAGATAGATGGCAAACCAATAACTGTATATAGTGATCAACAAAGATTTCAAGTCGGCGGATGTTTACCTAAATACGCTTCCGGTACATCATGCACTGATGTTGCATTTACTCTGACAGACGGAGTCGCAAAAGAAAACATGTGCGCATCTGAAGAATTTGCGCAACAATATTATAAAATAAAAATACCCGTAGGTAAAAGTTGTAAAATTAAATGGACTCTTACAGGATTGGAAAATTCTGGGTATGGGTTGTTTGCAGATTTTGATAAATTTATATGCCATGAGGGTTCTGGAGCACATAATTACTATGAGTGTACGGATAGGTATTATATGTCCGATAGTTCTAAAGGCAGAACTTGTGAGAGTCCTGATAATAGTCTTACATTTGGAGATTATTATGCCATGGTCAGGCACGGCTCTGCTGCTTATCTTGGCAAAACATACGACATAAAAGCCGAACTCGTCGATTGCGTGTAGACTACCCATGATTAATATGTTTAAGAACTGCAAATCCTGCCAAAACTCTTAGCATCCAAAGAAGCTCCGCCAACTAATGCTCCGTTAATGTTCTTCATTGCCATTAATTCTTTGATGTTATTTGGATTTACACTTCCGCCATAGATAATTCTGATATTTTTTGAAATGTTTTTGTTATAAATGTTTGTTAGTAATTCCCTTATGAACTTATGGACTTCTTCTGCCTGCAAAGGTGTTGCATTTTTTCCTGTGCCAATGGCCCAAATTGGTTCATAAGCAATTGTAATATTTTTTATTTCTTTTTCATTAATACTTTTTAAACAATTCAATAATTGATTTTTTATTATTTTCATTGTTTGATTGTTGTTTCGTTGTTTTAATGTTTCTCCTATGCATAATATTATTTTTAATTTATTTTTCAATGCTGATTTTATTTTTTTATTAATAAACTTATCAGTTTCATTGAAATACTGCCTTCTTTCAGAATGTCCTAAAATAACATACTCACAACTAATATCCTTTAGCATTAACGCAGAAACTTCTCCAGTATAAGCGCCTTGTTCCTCAAAATGCATATTCTGAGCGCCAAGCTTGATTTTTGTATTTTTTATTGCTTCGTTTATTTTATTTAATAACGTAAAAGGCGGACAAATAACTATTTCAGTATTCTTTATTTTTTTTATATGTTTTTTAAAACTATTAATGAAAGAAGCAGAACTTTTAGTATCCATATTCATCTTCCAGTTCGCTGCTATTAAGGGTCTCATTTAATGCTCTTCTTCTGACTCTGGCCTTTCCATCTTGTTCTTTATCTCAGAAAGATCACTCTCGCAGTACCAGCAAAAATTTTCATTTTTTGTCAGTACTTTTCCACAATGAGGGCATTTTGTCATTTTATTATAATATTATAAACTTGTCTTTAATAAATTTATTATTTTAAATATTGGTTAATATAAGAAATAGTGCAATTTATTTATCATACTGCCCTTTAACCTTATATTCTTCTGAGGTAAGGACTTTATTATAAACTTTTTGATAATCATCATCAACCTTGATTCTAGTGAAAAAGAGTTTGTACATTATATATATCCCTAGTACAATGCCCAACCCCATTATAATCTGGTTTATAGTCATTTTAGTATTATACGCATAGATGGATATATAAATGTTTTCTTTTTTTTTACGCGTCCGTAAAACAACGTATAGGGATGCCTGCGGCATCCCGAGACAACGAGAACGTCTTCTAACTTTAATGATTTCCAACTGGGCCTTAAATAGTAAGCCGTCTCGGGGTATCGAAGATTTTACGTTGCCGTAAAACACTGTGGGGTGCTTTGCACCCCACTACTAGTGTGCGGGAACGCACAACCCCATACACTGTTGTACGGGAACGTACAAAAAACAACAAACTATATATTTAACCTCAATAATTATTTGTTATAAGTAGTAAAAAACATTAAAATGGAGCTAAACACAACCACAATAAAGCTTATAACAAGCATTTCAATAATCATAATCGGCTATCTTATAACAAAAGTAGGGAGCAGCTTGATCATATCCTTCTCTAAAAGAAAAGAAACAATAAGTGTAAAGCACATAAGGCAGGTAAAGGTTTTTAGGTATATGGTCATGATTCTGACAATCTTAGCTGCATTAGTTTACCTGCAAGTTGATTTGATTAAGGATATAACAATATTAGGGGACTTTATCTCAAATACATACAATTTATTGCCGAATATACTATTGGTAATACTGCTGATTGTACTGGCTATAACAGTTGTTAACCTTATAACTTTCGGATTGAAAAGGACATTCAACGCAACAGGCATAACAGAGTTCATGATGGAGCAAAGGAAAGAGCATTTCCTGAACGGCATTCTTGTGTTTGTGCGCATTTCATTATATTTATTTACTGCATTATTCCTGCTTAATTTGTTTGGCATTAACATCAGCGGCATAACATCTGCTATTGGCTGGTTTTTCTATGGAATAATGGCCTTAATTTTCCTGTACATATTCTTTGGCACCCGAGCTTTTATAGAGAATTTCATAGCAGGCATTTACATAAAGACCTCAAAATCATTTAAACTAGGCCAGAAAGTCAAGATTGATGACATAGAAGGCGGCATAAAATCCATCTCCAACCAAGCAGTTACAATAAAGTCAGATTTTGGTTACTCCACATCTATTCCAAACAAAGAATTCGTAAAAAAAGAAGTGTCATTCAAAAATATAGAGACTGATTTGGATACTTTGGAAAAAATAAAAAGTTATTATATTGAACAAAAGCCAAGTTTTTGCGGTCCTGCCAGCGTATCAATGATTCTGAAGATTTTTGGCTACAATGAAAGCCAGTCAAAAATAGGAGAATTAAGCGATACCAAGGTTGGTTTAGGAAGCCATCCAGAAACATTAATCAAAGTTGCGCAGGACATTACCCAGAATAATGTTAAAGCGTCGTGGATAGATGTTGACCATATAACTGACTTAAAAGATGAGATAAGGTTATGGCTCAATGAAGGAGCCTTGATCATTGTTGACTACAAAAAAAATATTTTGTTTCCAGAAGCAAAATCAGCCCATTATTCTGTATGCGTGGCTGTTGAGGGTGATGAGCTTATAATCCTGGATCCGAGCGGCAAGAAAGGCGGTGTTTACCTTGCTGATGCAGAAAAGGTATATAGGGGAATGGACTCTTACTCAGAGCTTATTAAGGGAAAAAGAGGTTATATTGTTTTTGCACCTGAAGGAACAACCGCTTATCATAGGATTGAGGAAGGTTTGATTTACGCAGATCCCAGCTTATACAAAGAACTGAACAATAAGCTAAAAAAAGAGCTTTACAAACTTACTGAAAAATCCGAACTTCTTGAAACTGTACTTCCGTTAAGAGTGAAGAATTTCATAAGGAAATGGCGCGAAAAGGACAGAATTGCAAGATTATGGAAACCTGAAAGTGTTTGATGGAAAAAAGGTCATCTAACCACTGTTAGATGATCTTTTACTTCAACAGCTTCAACATATCACTGATAGAACAAGTATTAATTATATCTTTTTTTGTTGTCCAACCACGCCTTGCTGTTGCTATTCCAAGTTTGTAATATCTTAGCTCACTGGCTTCATGGGCATCAGTTCCTATAGATAATTTAACTTTAGATTTTACTGCTGCCTTTACATGAACATCATTTAAATCAAGCCTTTCAGGATAAGCGTTTATTTCCAAAATAGTGTTTGTTTGCTTTGCTTTTTCTAAAATCTTGTCAAAATCCATTTCATAATTTGGCCTTATGTTTATTAATCCACCAAAAGGATGTCCAATGATATCGACATTTGGATTTTCAATTGCTTTGATTAATCTTTGAGTTATTTTTTCCTTTGTATTTTTGAAGCCAGAATGTATGGCTGCTATAACAATATCTAATTCTTTAAGGACATTATATTTCATATCTAAGGTTCCATCTGCTCTTATATTCACTTCAGTGCCCTGTAAAATCGTGAAATTGTTTATCTTCTTATTTGCCTTGTCAATTTCCTTTCTTTGCTTTTTTATCCTTTTTTCATCTAAAGCATTTGCAATCTTTAATTGGCCTGAATGGTCAGTTATGCACATATATTTATGGCCTAGTTTTTTTGCAGCTAAAGCCATTTCCATTATAGAGTTGCTGCCATCAGACCATTTTGTATGTAATTGTAAATCTCCTTTAAGGTCATTATAGCCGATAAGTTTTGGCAATTTATTTTTTTGTGCAGCTTCTATTTCACCTTCATCTTCCCTTATCTCTGGCTCAATATACCTTAATCCTAGTTTTTTGTAGCATTCTTCCTCTGTTTTTCCTGCTAATAATTTGTTTGTTTTTTTGTTGAAGATGCCATACTCAGATAATTTCATTCTTTTTTTTATTGCAATTTTTCTTAAAGAGATATTATGCTGCTTGCTTCCGGTAAAATAAAGTAAAGCTGCTCCATAGCTTTTTTCCTGTAGGACTCTTAAGTCTACTTGCATGCCTTCAAGCCTAACAGAAGCTTTTGTTGGGCCTTGCGCAAGAACCTGCTCAACATTATCCAAATTAGAAAAATAATCAATCACTTTTCCTGGATTTTTTGATGTTATTAGAATATCAATATCTCCTATAGTCTCTTTTTTTCTTCTTAAAGAGCCTGCTACTTCTATTTTGTTTACTTGTTTTAGTTTTTTTAACTTGTTTTTTATCTCTTCTGCAATATCCAAAGCAGTCCCTAAAAGAAACCTGTTGCCAGAGGCTTTTGTAAATTCAATGCTTTTCAAAATATTTTCTTCAACAATTTGTCCTAAACCTTCAATATTTTCAATTTTCTTTTGTTTTGCTGCTTTTTCCAGTTCTTTTAGATTTTTTACATTTAATTTCTTGTATAGCTTCATTATTGTTTTTGGGCCTAAACCTTGAACTTTGCCAAGCTCTTCTATATCAACAGGAACCTGTTTCTTTAGCTTTTCATAATAATCTAATTTTCCTGTTTCTAAGAACTCAGATATTTTTTTTGTCAGTGCTTCCCCAACTCCAGGTATATCATCTAACTTTCCTTTTTTCCAGACATCTTCTATATCTTCATCTAAGTTCTCAATAACTAAAGCAGCCTTTTCATAAGCCCTGATTTTAAAGACTAGTTCTTCCTTTATTTCTAGTAATTGAGCTATATTCCTTAATAATTCAGATACTTCGTGGTTTTTCATATATTTTCCTTTAATCTAGGAATATTTAATACTTACGCCAATCCTCTCAAGAAAAATCCTATTCCATAAGCGATTATTGCTGCTGCGCTGCCTATAAGCAGTGTTTCTAAGCCGCTTTTGAACCAGTTCTTTCCGGTTACATATATTTTTGCAGAGCCGACAAGGAAAAATGCAATAAAAGTCAGTATAACTGATAATGGAAAGACTATTTGTTTTACTGCTTCTGAGGAAAATGAAATCAAATAAGGTATTAAAGGCACTGAACCAACCAATCCAAATGCTGCAAATGTTACAAGGCCCCTTTTTACTGGAGATGTTTTTTCTTCTATAATATTCAGTTCTTCAATCATCATTGTGTCTACCCAGACTTTTTTATCTGAAATAACTGTTTTAACTGCATCTTCCAGTTGTTTTCCTTTGAATCCTTTTCTTCTGAATATTGCCCTTATTTCTTCTATTTCCCCTTTAGGGTAATGCTCTACTTCCCATGTCTCTCTTTTTCTTTCTCTTTGAGCAAACTCCATATCAGATTTTGAGCTTAGGTAATTGCCAACAGCCATTGAAAAGCCGTCTGCCAAAAGATTGGCTAAACCAAGAATTATGACAATATTTGCAGATAAGGCAGCTCCTGCAACACCAGAAACAACTGCAAATGTTGTAATAGAGCCGTCAATAGCCCCAAAAACAAAATCACCAACATAAGTTCCTTCACGTTTATGGAGCTCTGTAGCCTTTATGGTATTAGTTTGATGGGCTTGTTTTACTTCTTCTATGTTTTTGGCTTTGTAAGCTGTACGGGCTTTTTCTAGTCTGTTTGGCATTTTAACACATTAAAAACTATTCAATAACTAATTTCAATAAATATAATATAAAAATGATATAAAAAGGTATTGATTATAGGGTGGAGTCGATTAAGAAAAATCATCCAAAGTCCTATGAACTTTCAAAAAATCATTTGCTTTCTTCAATATTTCTTTAGCATTTTTATAAGTTAGTTTTTCTATTGCTTTTTCGTAAGGAAGCCATTCAAAGC
>CAZTBE010000050.1:0-6432 GCA_964611745.1 uncultured Methanosarcinales archaeon
CAAGGTGTTTGCAGTCCTGGTTCAACTCAATGCAGTGGAAGTACTTATCAAACCTGCACAAGCAGCTGCAGCTGGAGTAACTCTGGTACAGATTCAGATGGAGATGGTGTTGATCAGCAATGTCAAGATTCAACATGCGATAATGCACCAGGAGTTTGTGATACTTTAGTTGATGGAAAATGCATAGCAAAAACAAGCACAGAATCAGCATGTACAGATAACTTAGACAATGATTGCGATGGAAGCATAGATTGTGTTGATACTGACTGCGCTGGAACTATTTTAGGAAATGTAAAAAACACAAATAATGAGAATATTGATAATGCTAGGATAGATACATTAAAAGGTTCAACCATACAACATACTGAATATACTCAACCATCAGGAAATTACCAAATAAATAATGTTTTGTGTGGAACTTATAATATAATAGCTTCTGAGCCTAGCTATATTTCATCAACAAAAACCAATGTAAATTTACCTCCACAAAGCTCTATAACTGTAGACTTTACAGGAAATGATGCTTTAGTTTCAGGTTCAACTTGCGAGGATGACTGCACTTATTCAGGAGACAACATAATACATGAAGAATGCAATAATGTTAATGGCTGTACTTTTTACGATGCAACTGCAATGGAAGTTTGTAATTTTGCGCAACCGGGTTGGATAAGGGATTATAATAATATTGATCCAGTGAATTGTCCAGATGGTAATTGTGTAATAGAATGTGCAGATGGTATACCAGAGATGAGAGTAGGTGTAAAGGCAAGTATAACGTGCAAAAAAGAAAATACAATAAAACTAACAAAAGTGATTGCATATCAAGGCAAATTAGTAAAGCTTATTGTCATTACATGCGGTTAAAATGCTACTTCGAGACATTTCAATTAAATACTAAACAAAAATGGCAAAGAAAAAAAATCAAGCGACAAAAAAAAGAGAATGGTTCAACTTTAACACAGCAATAACCTTATTGGTAATACTGGCATTATTTGTAATACTTAAACAATCCCTTACCTCTGAAGTTATTAGTTTAGAAGAAGAAGGAAAAATTATATTAGATAAGCTTACTAATGGCAAGGAGATAAGGTTGCTAAATTCAAATGTGCTTGTTGAAAAAGAGGTTAATAAGTTGGACCAAATGGATTATGAGGAAGTAAAAAGTATGCTTGGAATAAAAAATGATTTCTGTATTTATTTTGAAGACGCAAACGAAAATGTGATGAAAATTGATGATATAAACTTAGGCATAGGTTCCAGCAAAATTTATATTAATGGTGAACCTTGCAAATAGTATTTTAGACAAAAAGTTTATAAGAATGTTGAATTCTGAAATTAACCCTAAAGCTCGCCAACAGTCAGCACAGAGCATCTGCTTTCATTTGATTTTATCTTTGAATCCATGCCAACTAAATATTTTACATTTACAGATTCAGCTGCTTTTGCTAAATCCTTGTCAACAATGCCGTCAAATATAACTGCATAAGCGTTGTTTAAGCTTTTTAATGTTGTTGCTAACTCGCTTATCGGAACTTTTCCCAAAGTGCTTAGTTTTTGGTCTAAAACTTGTGCGCCTCTTGTGCCTATTAAGTTCTCTAACATTTCCTTGAATTTCTGCTTGTTTTCAGGACTTAAGTACGGACCTCTATTGAATGAGCTAGGCCTTACAGCAGGTCTTGCACCAGACATACTTGGCCTTACAGCAGGTCTTGCATCTGACACAACTGGCCTTGAAGCTGGCCTGAAAAATTGAGGCTTTCTTTCAGGTTCAGGTTCTTTGGCAAATTCAAGTTTTGCCTGCTCACCAGAAATACGGCTTCTTAATGCCTTATGGATTTCTTTCTTTGTTATTTCCTCCACTTCCTTTCCATCCGGAGCTTTAGTGACAAAATCAACATCAGCTTGTGATGTAAGATCCCTGATAATTAAGTTTCCACCTCTGTCACCATCAACAAACATAGTAATAACTTTCTTTTTGCATAAATCTACTATAGTTTCAGGAACAGAAGTTCCATTCATTGCAATAGCATTCTTAAAGCCGTGTTTTAACAAATTCAAAACATCAGCCCTGCCTTCAACAACAATTATCTCTTCGCTTTCATCAATTGCAGGACCTGCTGGCAGTCTTTCTTTGCCATATTCCTGTATATCCATGACCCTTACAGAATAAGCAACCTCATCAGCTAACTCCTGGGAATCTGGCATTGATGTTGTTTGTAAATCTTTCAATAATTCTTTAGCTCTTTCTATGACAAAGCTTCTCTTACTAACTCGGACATCCTCTATACTCTTAGTCTGTATCTTAGCAGTACAAGGGCCTATTCTCTGGATTATTTCCAGAGCAGCTGCTATAATTGATGTTTCTGCCTTGTCAAGAGAAGAAGGTATGTCTATACTGCCGTTTGTTTTCCCTGATCTTGTGTCTGTATTTACTTCTATTCTTCCGATTCTTCCGGATTTTTGCAGTTCTCTTAACTCTAAATCAGAGCCTAAAAGTCCTTCTGTCTGGCCAAATATTGCGCCTATAACATCAGGCCTGTCTACTACACCATCTATATCTATACTAGCATGAACTATATATTTAGCTGCAACTGGGCTAATTTTTCCCATATTAATCATCCTCCATGATAAAGTTTTATTTAGAACAAGCTTTTATCTCTGATTAACCTAATTTTACCTATTTCTGCTTAATTTCCATCAATAAGTAAAATAAAGTGATAATAATGAATTTAAAGTCTAAAAGCCTGTTCTTATGCTCTTTTGGGCTTAATAAAGGTAATGTAGCCCGTAACACTAACTCCCAGGTTCATCGCTTGCATTTAGCGACAGCTCCCATGGGTACTCTCGTGACGGGCATTGAATATAAACTTAATGAATTAATTAAGCCCAAACCCAACTCTTTTTCTGTTTGTTTAGGTAAGATAAAAGGGTATTTAATTGTTGTGTTTTGTGATTGTTTGCAATATCCCAGTTAAGTTTATTTATCCAACAATTTTAAGAAGGTCTACCCGGATATATTCTTTTTATAGTTAATCCATACTCCGGTAAAACTTGCTCTAAAGTACTCATATGATACGTTCCTACATTTAATAGTATAGGTCTTTTGCTTTTTCCAGCATAGTCCAATATTGTGTTAAGCTCTTTAGATTCACGGATAGGGCTAGTAAACACTAATGCATTGCCAAGAAACCTATTATATGAACTTTCAACTACATCGTCTTCCAAAAGTCTTGGATCTGATGCTGCTCTTAATTTATAATCATCAAATTGCTGTGATAATAAAGAATTGACCAAATTTACACATGGTGCAAGACCATTCTCTCCTAAATCACATTCTATCACAGGAATACCCAAGGAATTTGCTACTTTTATTGATTCCTCTTGCCTCTCATAACTACCTTCATGTTCTCCACTTTCGTTCAAAAAATAGGAAGGTTTGATAGCTTTTAAAACAGCCGTAGCCAAATCATCAAACTCTTTTTTTGAGTGCAAATCTCCAATAAGAATTACATCTATATCCTCAATGTTTCGCTGTAAGTCTTTCAAAACAGGATTAAAACTATTATTACCTATCGTTGTTGAATATAACTTTTTTGGTAATTGTAATATATCTCTTAGTATCAATTTATTACACCTTAGTTTAAAACAGGTTAATTATGTATATATAAACCTTTCTATTCGTCACCACTATAAAGAAATAAAATTATTCTTACTGCCCTTGCGGAGCATTCGGCCTCTGCTCAACTTGTTTTGGAGCTGCCATTGGTTGTGGTGCTTGTTTTGGCATTTCTTTTTTTATATCTTTTAGTTCTTCTTTTTCTGCTTCTTTTGCTTTCTCTTCTTTTGTTTCTGCTGGTTTTTCTTCTTTTTTTGCTGTTTCTGCTTTCTTAGCATCTTCTTCCTTTTTCTTTGCTTCTTCTTTTTCTTTCTTATTTTCCTTAAGGCCTTTGTCTTTTTCAATCTCTCTTTTTGCTTTTGCTGGTAATTCAGAAAGTTCTACTGAAACTTTGCCTTTATCATCTTTTTTTGCACTAACCTTAACGTGATGTGGCGGATTTTTAATTCCGTTTTTCCACAGTAACTGGTTGGCATACTTGCCAATAACAACATCCTTAGATTTCATATGCTTGACTATAAATTGCTTTAAAGCTGTAACAGCTTTTTCTGTCCTTCTCCAGCTAGCAACTTTTTGGAATTCCCTCCTTAAAGGAACATTATAAGCTCTTTCCAATACGATTTTTGTTGTTTCTTTCTTTGCCATTTTTTCAATAATTTTTAAAATTTATTTTCAATATTTACATTATTATTAATTATTTTTTTTATTATTCACTTAATTGAATTTTTTATTATTGTTACTAAGCCTTTGACTTTGTCCTTCTCCAGCTTCTTTTAAGCTTAGTATGCCTGCCTGGATGCACTCTTCTTGTCTTGCCATATATCTTAGGCACTGACCAAAAAGGCGCCCATTTAGTCAGCTTACTCAGCTTTGCCAATCTTTTCTTCCTGCTTGGATGTTTATATCGTGCCATTTTTAATCGGAATCCTCAATCCCAGTTAATAAAAAGTATTCGTCTGTGTTACCCGGCATGGTGGAATGATATTTTCCTTCTATTCTCAAAACATCTCCTGCTTCTATTAAGTCATAAGCTTCTGTGTCAATAATTCCTGCATAAGCTCTCATAAAAGGTTTATCCCCATCTCTTAAGTACATCCATTTTCCGTGTTTTGAATCTACTGTTAATCCATCTAAAGCTCCATCAATACATCCTAATGGCTTATTTTTACTACGTTCTATTTTTAATGCCTCACGCATTTCTCCAAATGAACCAAATTCTAGTTGTATATCAACCGGCTTTAATGGTACTGATGTGCTTGTCATTATACCCTCTTGATCTTAATGTCCTTTTTCTCAGGACTTATTTTTTTTAAAATTTCTTTTAATGTATCATCATCAACTTGTGTTATTTGTCCGGATTGAAGTGCCTGTGTTAGAATAACTAAAACCTGGACAGCTCTTTCAGGAAAGGCTGCTTTTAAATTTCCGTATCTTTCCAGAGCTTCTTTTGTCAGAGCTTGTTTTACAATCATCTCTAATTGCTGTATCTGCTGCTTTAACTGCTCTTCTTCCTGAGTTTGCTGCTGTAATTGCCCTAGCTGAGCGTTTTTTAATTCTTCTAATTTTCTTTTTTTTATTTCTTCCAGCTTATCCATTTTTAATTCAATATTTTTAATTTCAATAACTATTTTTCAATATTAATTTTATCCAATGATTATTTTTTATTGGTTTTTTAATTGATATTTATTGAAGTTTGTTTCATAGAAATGCTTTGCATTTCTAGGACACCAAAAATCACTTCGCAATTTTTGCGTGTATTGTAATTATTTTTTTGGAACTTTTTTGTTGTCTGTTTCTGCTGGCTTTTGTTCTGGCTTTGTTTCTTTTTGCTCAGTTTTCTTTTCCTTTGCTTTTTCTTCTGCTTTAACCTCTTTTTTTGCCTCTGGAGCTTTCTCAACAGTTACTTTTGAAATTTTTGCTGCAATTTCATCCAGAAATTTTTTTCCTTTGGCTGTTATTAATCGTCCTTTATGTATGCTCTTGAGGTCTTTTTTTACAAAATCTTCCTTTTCAAGCTGTTGTATTATCTTTCTTATAATGCTTCCAGAGCCTTTATAGAAACTCCCGGGTTTTACTCCTCTGTTTTTCATTCCACCATATTTTGTCCTTAACTTAGAAACTCCAACAGGCCCTGACACATACATTTTTCTTAAGATAGAAGCAGCCCTGACATACCACCAGTCATGATTAGCCGGAGGCCTTTCCTTATGCATGCCTGTCTTGACAAAAACTGCCCAATCAGGAGCTTTAATTGATTCTACTTTTTTTAATTCTTCGCCTGCTTTTTCTATTAATTCAGATGGATCTGCATTGTATATATTTCCCATGTTTATCAAATCTTTAATTTAATTTCTTCTTGCCTTGCGGCAATAGAACGGCTAAGTTTAGTTAGCGCAGTATGTGGGATAATGAAGAGGTTTATAAATGTTCGTATAACGACGTTAATAGAGATTCTTTCTTTCTTTTTTGCCATTAAAAAATTAGAAATATTTAAAAACATTCAATTAAAATTAATTTGAGGTGATTAATATGACAGAATCATTTTTTCCTATATGCCCAAAATGCAATGAAGGAAACTTGCTTCCATTTTCATTTAAAGAAGATGTTTTTGAATTGTGGAAATGCTCTAAGTGCGGGTATAGTATTGAGAAAAGGTAGGAACACTCGTTCATACTTATTTTAAATTTAATGATTTAAAAACTTAGAACTTGTTCTGTTAATGGATATTCTTTCTTTTTAATTTTTCTTTTTAGGGATTGGGTGTAAAAAAGTTAGGTGAGCACCGCAGACCCTTTGATGGGTCGAGGAGCGCAACC
>CAZTBE010000051.1:0-6412 GCA_964611745.1 uncultured Methanosarcinales archaeon
ATTAAGCCTTTCATTATTGTTACATTCAACAAAAGAATATTTAAAAGTTGTTAAAGATTTGATTAAAAAGCAGAATTATGCGGACTTTTATAGAAGAATTAAGTATTTTCTTTTAAATTTTATTTTATTATTTACTACTCAAAAGTTATTAAAACAGAAAGGTTTATAAAGACAATAATAGTTAGTATATACCTATGTTAGGAAGAAATTTTGTTAGAAATAGCATTAATATTGGGGTAGGACTTGCTATGCTTGCAGGAGTTGCATGTGGGCAACCTACAGATAAGACAAGTGAAGCTACAACAGAAGAGACACCTACAGCTGAGGTTATATTAGAAGATCAAATTGAACAATTTTACGACCCTATGTCTGAAATTCCAATTGGATTTGCAACTATAGAAATGCAAGAATCTACCAATGAATTTGATCAACAAACTATTTTTCAAAAAGTTGAAGAAGGGCTTTCTCAATATTACGCTACACTTAAAAATGCCGGATTTCCTGCACAGCCAGATGGAATTTCTGAACTTACAATTACAGCATCTGATATAGAATATGTTACATTGCCTGTTGTTTCGAAACGAATTGATTTAGAACAAAAAATAGAAACTGCTGAAAATACAATAGAGGATTTAAAGGGATATCTTTCTGAAGCAAACCTTAAATTTCCAGAAGTGTATTTTGTTGTTTCTTATGATTTTTCGAAATCTGATATTGAAGATCAAAAGAAAAGTGATCAAATAGATAAGATAGATGTTTATCTAATTGCTCACAGTCAGAAAGCATTTGGAATCGAAGGGACGGCAAAATATGGGGATCTAGTTTTACCTATTACGATGAATATAAATATTCGCAGTGCTGGAGGAGAAAATGTAGCTAACACACATCTTTTTGGTAAAGTAGGAGAATTAGATGTAGAGTACTTGTATGGTAATATAATCTGGTCTCTTGAAGGTCCTCCGCAAACTATTTTAGAGACACCTGCAATGGAAATTCTTCACAGAGCAACAGCACTATATCATGAACAACATGCAAAACAATTAGTACAAAAAGCCAAAACAGATGAAGAAGCAATCGATGGTATTGACAGAGCAGATTCTCTTAACGAATATGTTGTACATGGAATTGGAAGATCTTGGTTTGAAAGATTTAATCAAAGTAAGGGGTTAGGATATAATATGGAAAACCTCAAACAACAAGGAAAAGTTTCTTCTTGGTGGCTTGATCCTAACGTTGATGCAATGGAAAAGTATGTAATGAAAGTAGGTCCTGCTGCTGTAATTGGTATGTACCGTACTAATCCTGAAAATCTCATTGCTGATGCTGGACTTAATATGAGATGAAAATCTTAGATTACTAAATTCTACTCTGCTCCACAGAATTCTATTAACGTGCCTCTTTGTCTATAGTTAAACCTAAAACTTAGCTCTCATTCCTACGCATAATCCTGAGAATGTGCTTCACACATAACGGGGGATTATACGTCCTTTTCCAAGCAAAAGTCGAAACTCGTAAGTTTTAGGGCGTAAGAAATGTCATTCGCCATCAAAGGCTCATTGCATATAACACATCTTATATGGTTGCGCTCCTCGACCCATCAAAGGGTCTGCGGTGCTCACCTAACTTTTTCCCACATCAAAAACAATCAACTTCGTAGAAAACTATTTAAACAAACTAAGTGTTTCTGAAACCATGAGCAAGAAAAAGGAACAGTTAGCAGCACAGGAAAAGCAGCAGCAGGAAATAACTAGGATTAAATTACCTAGAGGCAACCAAACATTAGGAATTCTGGAACAAAGATTGGGAGCATCCAGGGTAAGAGTTAGATGCCTGGATGGAAACACAAGGATATGCAGGATTCCTGGAAGATTAAAGAGAAGATTATGGGTAAGGGAGAATGACATTATTATTGTAGAGCCATGGGAATTCTCAGGAGAAGGCAAGGGTGATATATTATACAAATATACTCCAACTCAAGTTGTTTTCCTGAAAAATAAAGGCTATTTAAAGAAGATTGAGATGGAAGAGTTCTAGATTTTCTTTTACTACTTTAGAATAGAAATGTTTAAATATGAGATATATTTAGTTCTAAATTAATATGGGTGGATTTAAGTTTACAACATTTGTAATGTATGTTATTCTGTTAATTACATTTCTTAGCCTTATCAATATGATTTTTGGCCTGCATAGGTTTGCATTTTATGGGGAATTTCTGATATTGCTTGTGCTTTTCCTTGTAGCAATGATCTCAGTCATGGGCATTAGCAGTAATTTCAGGTGGGCCTGGATATTGCTTAAGATATTTTTTATACTTGTATTTGTTGATATGATTTTTATTTATACAATAACAAATTCCCAGATACAGAATTTTTTTATTCTGCTCGTAACAGTTGTTGTAGGATTCTTCATATCTTTGTTTAATATAAAAAAACCAAAAATTGAAGAGCCTGTTGAAGGAAAAAAAACATCAGAAAAAAAAGTTGAGAAAACATTCAAGCCAGGAAAATACATAGCAAGCAAGACAGGAGTAAAATATCATGCTCCTAAATGCGACTGGGCAAAGAGGATAAAGAAAGCAAATGCTGTTTGGTTTGATTCCAAAGAAGAAGCCAAGAAAGCTGGTTATAAGAAAGATGATTGTGTTGAGTGATTAATTCTTAAACAAAAATTTATATAGAATCTGTTAAGAAGAATATTAATACGATGGGATTTTATAGAACGGCACTTGTTTTTGGATTAATGGGTATTGGTGTGATAGCATGCAATGTTTCTGAACCAGTTGGCGCTTACATTCCACAGGCATCATCATATCCCCTAACAGCAACACCTACACCAATAGCAGCAGCTTCATCAGCACCTATGGATAAAAATTTGGAAGCATTATTATCATCTGGAATACAGGCAGGATGGTTTACATCTGAAGTTTTTTATACTAAAGTTTCTCAGTATTTGATGGCTAATGGAGAATTACATGAAAAAAATATGACCAAGCTGCAGAAATTATTGGAGAGAGAGTTAGAGGGATAATGGAAAAATTACCAGCTTATGAATATGAAGGATTGCAAAATGATTATATTATATTAGAATCTACACCTGATAAGGATATCCCACAAAAAATTAAAAAAGATGTTATTTCTTATACTCAATTTGAATTTATCACCAGTCTAGAATTGGCTCTCCAGTTTGGTGATGAAGTATTTACTGAAAGTAAATTTAATAATATGATTATTGATTATGTTAATTTTAGCCAGGGTCAAGACCTTGGAGAACTTAGAAGATTGGAAATCTCACTCAGAGTAATAAGGAATATAAGGCACTTGTTTAATATTATACCTGACCCTATAATTCCAAACCCTATTAAGTACGATAGAAAAGGTGGAAGATTAGTTTAAGTAATTCTACTCTTTCTTCCACAAATAAATTATCAGCCCAATAACGCCTATAGTTATAAAGCTGTCTGCAAAATTAAATATTGGCCATATCCTGAAATCCAAGAAGTCAATTACAGAGCCATAAGAGATCCTGTCAATTAGGTTTCCAACTACACCTCCTAAAATAAATCCAACAAGAACCTGCAATAATCTCTCTTTTTCCTTAATCCTGTCAAAATAATAAAATATAACTCCAATAACAATTATAGAAATAAAGATTAAAATCCATTTTTGTTGCTGCAGGATTCCAAACCCTGCTCCAAAGTTACGTATGTATGTTAGATGAAAGATATTTTTTATTAAAGGTAAAGTTTCATTCAATTGAAAATTGATTCTAATTAAAAATTTGGTTATCTGGTCAATTAAAATAATTATTAATGCTGTTGAGAAAACTATAATGTATTTGTTTTTCATAAATTTAAGAATAAGATAATATGTATATAAAGTTATCTTTGAGGAATAAGGGTTTAAATGAAATAATTATTTAGTAAAAAAATTAGAAATGTGTCAAAAACCACCCATCAGAGATGGGTGGCATGATTTCAGTAGCTTCACTTTCAGGTGGTTTTTGATGCTCGGAATTCCACCAATAAGGAGTGGTTTTCGAGCACTACTCATTCCACCAATTAAAAATTGGTGGAATTCCGTTGTTTAAAACAAACCCTATATCAACTTTAATAATAGGGGAATACCTTATAGACCATTAATATTAGGGGCATTGATAACTGGAGCAGTAGCTATTTCTTACTTAATACAACCAGGTACTACTTCAGCACCTCAACCTACTCAAATGCAGGGTAATCTAGAAGTAACAGTTGGGCAAACTAAAATTACCCCTAATTCTACCCGAATACCTTATGATAATTCCGGCGTAAAAATAACTTTTGAAAGATTGGGAGAGCCATATCAAATTAATTATGATCCTGCAAAAAGATTAGATCATATATGTATGACAGAAGATGTTGACAAACTTCAAAAAGAGATTGGAATTGATAAGGCATTAATTTATAGTATTTGGATTGATGACGAATTTTATAAATTTCAAGTTTATCCTAAAGAAGAAGGACCAAAAATTGAAGAACAGTTAAGGAAAATTGTAGAAAATTGCTTTCCTAAACCTTAATAATACCTTCTCTTTCTGCTTTGCTCTTCATCACCTCTTGCAATTGCCTCTAAATTGGCCAAGCGTTGATTTAAGCTTTCTATAGAAGCCCTTAAAGCGTCTAATTTGCTTGATATAACCTCAAGATTCTTGGAATTCATTTCCTGCTGGGGATTGTCAAAACTTGGTTGTGGTTGAGAAAATTGCGGTGGTGGGTTTGATGGTGGCATTGAAGGTTGTGGTAAGCCTGGATTAGGTTGTTGTCCAAAATCTTGATCCATTCCCTGGCCTAAATCAGGGGGAGCGCCAAGACCAGGTGGAGCACCAGGAGGAGCTGCACCAGGCTTTCCAAATTCATTCCCAAAAGCCAGATTTCCTTTGTCTCCCAGACCTATATCAGCAAACTCATCTTTCTTCTTCCAGAACATGACCTTATCAAGAATACCCATATTACACCTCTTTTTGTTTATTTTTGACTTACTTATTTATATATTTTCGCTTTCCTCTGCTACAAAACTCTTTGCTGTTTCTTTAGTCTTATCAAAAATCTTCCCTGCAACATCTTTAATAAATGACAAGGGAATAATCTTTATGGTTTTAAATAATGCAGTCTCCGGATAGATTACGATATTGTCATCCTTAAACTCTGAAAAGAAAAATAAAGGGCTTTTAGAGCTTAAGATCTCATCTGCCAATATTGTACTGAACAGTTCTGCTTTCTCCCCGGCATTAGTGTTTTTTGACTTTAACATTGCAACTGCATCATCTTGTGCGATTATTTTACCCTCAAGCTCTATTTCATTATCTAAATTGGAGATTATATCAACATCAAATACCATCAGTTTATAGCTGTCACCTAGAATACTTTCATAATCATTATCCCTTAAATAAGAAGAATAATCATCCAACTGCTCATTTGTCATTAGCTTGGTATCTCCATTAAGCATTAATCCAGTTAAAACCTCATTACCCTCAACTAAGATTACTTTCTTTTCAGAAACACCAAAATTTTCTTTCAGATCATTAAAATCCTGATAGATAAAAAATAGATTTGCAGCAAGAAGCAAGAAGATAATTATTCCAATATAAAACAACAGCTTGAATAATTTCATAAAAATTGTCCATGCAAAAACTACAACAAGAGCAATGATTACTATTGTTAGTACCTGTTCTAACGGCATTTTTAATTTTTTATTGTTTATTATTATTTAAATATATTGATTTTTATTTTTTGTTATTGTTTTATAGTAATTGCAATTTTTATTTATTGTACATTTACCGCACAATGGCTTCTTTTTGCAATGATTCTTTCCTAGAGCAATCAACAAAGCATGGTATTCATTGAATATTTTTTCATTTAATTCAAGATTATTCATAAATAATTTCTGAAGTTCGTCGTAAGTCTCTTCTTTGAATCCTATCCTGTTCATTATTCTTGTTGTATAGGCATCAATGACAAATATTGGCTTTTTTGCAGCATAAAGGATTATAGAGTCTGCTGTTTCCGGACCAATGCCATTAATACTTAATAATTCGTTTCTTAATTCAATAATATTTTTATTTAAAAAATTTTTTAGATTGTTATTATAATTTTTATTTATATGTTGACAGAAATTCTTCAGCTTCTTTGCTTTTTGATTATAATAACCCGATGATTTAATTATTTGGACTAATTTGTTTTTATTAATTTTTAATATTTTTTTAATATCAATTAGATTGTTTTTATTTAATTGCGTCATCGCTTTCTCAACATTCTTCCAGCTTGTATTTTGTGTTAATATTGTCCCAAAACAGATTTCTAATTTATGTTTTTCATTTAATTTGATGTTTTTATGGTATTTTGGAATAATTTCATTATCCTTAGTTACTGGCCACCAAT
>CAZTBE010000052.1:0-5002 GCA_964611745.1 uncultured Methanosarcinales archaeon
AAAACATCTTTTGCCCCATTTTTGATTAAATAGTTCTTTATTTTTAACTCTCTTTGCTTTGATGAATGAAATATATTGACTTCCAGTTTTGCAGGTATTGCTTTTGACAATTCCACAAGTTCTTTAGCAACTAAAGCAGCAGCATTTCCATTGACAGAAATAACCGGGTTTTTAGCTTTTAGAAGTGATTTTGCTGCTCTTTCTATGGCTTTCTTTGCTTGCTTGCTTGTTCTTTCTCCAATTAAATAATCAAATGCCTCTCCACGGCCATGAGCTATTAATCCATGTGCAGAAGTAATGCCTTTTTTCACTCCATCGGCTATCTTTTCTCTGGTTTTTAAAGAGATGTATCTTGGATGTGTTTTGGATATTGACATTTTTAGTTATAACCAACCATTACTATTTTTTAATTATTTATTTTCAATTAATTATACTCAATTTTATTTTTTAAATTTAAATTATTATTTTTTAATTGTTATAATTTTTTATTGAAATTTTTTTATTGATTAGTTTTTATTGGATTTAATCTTTTTCATTGCACTCTCTTCATTAACCTTCAAACCAATCTTATTGAAAAAAGTGCATATATTCCTGACATCCCTTGCTAAAAACTCCTCTGCTCTGGGATGTCTTAACAAAGTAGCCTGTGACATATCAATAAAAACAGGAGTCTCATTAAAATTCAAAATATTGAATGCAGACAGATCAGCATGCACTATACCGGATTTATACAATTTCCTCATATTATCAATAATCTTGTCAAAAAACAATTTCTTGTTTTTTGGAACAGAATCTTTTAATTTTGGGGCTATTACGCTGGATTTACCTACAAATTCCAGAACCAAAACATTATTGGAAAAGGTGATTGGTATCGGAACAGAAACTTGGGCCTCTCGCGCATTCATTAAATTTCTATATTCTCTTTGTGTCCAGGCAAATATTACCTTTCTTTTCTTGTTTTTAAGATTAGAATACCTGGGATCATCTTTTATATAGCTATACATTATGTTAAAATCACAGGTTTCCAATCTATAAATTTTCACTATTACCCTGTTGTTTTCTTCTGTTAGGGCAGAAAAAACATTGCTTTCCTTGCCTATGTTTATCGGGCTCTCTAAGCCTTTGAAATGGCCTTCTGTTATAAGCTTGAATATAGTCCTGTTTGTAAACTCATCAAAGACACTATGCTTAGTCTTGAACCTTTCTTTCCCTTCTTTGAACTTTTCCTTACCTTTTGGCATGTAAGGTATAGGATAAATCATGAGTTTATAAATATAGTCGGAACATGCTCATAGTACTTAATACGCTACTTTACAGTACTAATAGAATAGAAAGTTTTATATACTAGTTCTACTATATAGTAGTTAAAACTATCACCTCTTTTCCCTGGCAGTGCTTTCGGGTATTGCCGGGGTTTTATAATTCTAAAAGACGAAATGTTTAAATATTAGTTCTAATTTTAAAAATTCTTTATTTTTGAGGAAAACATATGCTTGACTTATTGCAAATTATCAAATCAACAGTTATAAAAAGAATTGACGGAAATGTAAGCTATACCTTTCATGACAAAGACACGGGATTGGTGAGAGTCTTTGTTAATAATGGCACTAATATCAGCTTTTTACTAAATTATAAACCTGAGGAGCATAAGCATATTTCAGTTGAAGTCAAAAGGCGACCTGGCGTTCCATTTCGACATCATTCCCAATATAAATATGGGCTTGCACGCGTATACGATCAAAAAAAAGGTTCTTACATCTAATTTTTGTAATAAATAATAACATCTTTTATAAACTTTTAATTTAAGCTCTATTCTATGAAATCAGCAAAAGCATTTGCTCCTGGGAATATAAGCTGTGTATTTGTAATTAAGAAAGGAAAAAATCCGGCAAAATCAGGCTCTTTGGGGCTTGGTTTTACTGTGAATAAAGGTGTTTTTGCTGCAATTAAAAAAATAAACAATACTAAAAAATACAATAATAAAAAATTTAATAATAAAATTATAAATGAAAAAAATATTAAAAATAAGATTTATTATAACAACAAAAAAATAAATCTACCAACTGTGAATTCTGTTATTGAAAAATTAACTGATGAAAAGGTTATAGTGAACATTAAATCAGAATTGCCTTTAGGTTCTGGTTTTGGTATTAGCGGTGCAAGCGCAATAGCAACTGCTTACGCACTAAATAAATTATTAAATTTAAAGGAATCAAAAAAAGCTCTGGCAATGACTGCACATGTTGCAGAAGTTGAAAATCAAACTGGTTTAGGAGATGTTGTAAACCAGTATTATGGTGGATTTTTAGTTAAATATCGACCAAGTTATATGTTTAAAGTCAAAAAAATTCCAATTAAGAACAAAAAAATTTATTACAAATATTTTAGCAGCATTAATACTAAAAAAACAATATTGAATAAGAAAATAAAAAATAAAATCAATAACTCTGGATTAAAAGCATTAAATAAAATTAAGAAACTGAATAATATAAATCTAAAAAACCTAATAAAAATATCAAAAGAATTTTCTGTTAACAGTACATTGCTGAAAAATAAAAAAATAATTAATATAATAAAAAATATTGAAAATAAAGGTGGAAATGCATCCATGATAATGCTTGGCAATGCTGTCTTTAGTAATATTAAATTTAAAGGCAGCAAAGAATTGATAATCAAGGACAAAGGTGCTTGTTTGTGTTAAAAAAAGAAATGAGAGTTATTGGAATTGATGACAGCCCATTCAACAAATTCAAGAAAGGCAAAGTTTTAGTTGTTGGAGCTGTTTTTCGCGGAGGTTCTTTTCTTGATGGGATTTTATCCACTAAAGTAAATATTGATGGCAATGATTCAACCAAAAAAATTATAGAAATGATAAACAAATGCAAATTCAAGCTACAGCTGCAATGTATTTTTTTGGATGGAATTGCTGTTGGTGGTTTTAATGTTATCGATGTCAAAGAACTGAATAAAAAAACCAAATTACCTGTAATCGTAATAATAAGAAGAAAGCCAAATATTGAAAAAATTAAAAAAACTTTGATTAGAATTAAAAAAAAGGATAAGATAAAACTGATTGAAAAGGCTGGCTCTGTTGTTCCTGTTGGAGATATTTACATACAGCTTATAGGCTTAAGTATAGAAAAAGCTAAAGAAATTCTGAAGATTGTCTGCACCAGAAGCCTGATACCAGAGCCAATTAGGATAGCCCATTTAATCGCTTCCGGAATTACTTTTGGAGAAAGCAGGGGAAAAGCATAATATTTATAAAATTGAGCTTTTATTAATTAAATATGGCAAATAAAATAATATTTCCATTGTTGATATTTTCATTGTTAATTATCAGTGCATGTGCAGAAACCACTACTGCTCCAGTAAAAGCACCTCAAGAATCGGCAAAAGTTGATGTTGTCGGAGAAACCATAAAAATAAAAGTAATTGAGGTTGATGAAGAAATTGAAGAGCCTGTAGAAAAAATCATAGAAGAATTAAGTGACGAGGAAGGAATTTCTTCAGAAATCAAAGAATTACTGGCTATTGCAGATAAACAAGTTGAAAGCTTAAGGTACAGCTACAAAGGACCTGAGACAAACAATTTCTTTTATGATTTTTCAGTTAAGGGAAATAAGATCAAATATATTCTAAGCCCTACATATTTTATTGATGTTGAGGTAGACGAGTATGATGCTATTTACTTAGATAAGGAATTCGAAACAGCGCTTGCTTATTGTGACAGCAAAAAATGCTATAGGGAAGGGAAAAAAGCTGTTCTTGACTATGATGAATCTTACATACTGACTGCATTGGACTGGCTTAATGAAATAAAAAATGCTGAAAAACTAGGAGAGGAAGTAATTGGAAAAAAGAATACATGGAAGCTTGCAGCAGATGGCTTTACAGTATGGATAGACACTTATCTTGGAGTTCCAGTACAGGTGGAGTTTGGAGACAATATATACCTATTTGAGAAGATGACTTATAATGATGTAAAAGATGAGGAAGTAAGTGTGAAAGGTTGAACTTATTCTAATCCTTAATTTATTTCACTTTGTTTGCAAAGTTTAACCAACTTCTAAGTACATTATTGTAATCGAAAAATCCAATACCACTATTCGAGCTAATCAATGGTTTGCCAGTAACAGTCCAACCAAACACCATACATACTTTTTTTACTTTGAATTTAACTGCATATAAACAAACTGCTATAACATCATATACAACGATGTTTGCTTTAATCGATTATACCCTCAAACAAAACCTTTTTAACCCCCAATTTATTCTATTTGAATATGGATTTACTACAACAACCAAAACAGATCTATATAGGAAAAATAAACACTTCTGAAAGAGAAATAAGGGATTTAATTAAGGCATGGATAGCTATTTCCATAGCTTTTGCTGTTGTGATGGGGGGTCTTATGGGATTAAACTTCTATCAACTTTTTATTATATCTGCTATTACAGTTGGTACTGGATTCTTGCTGCATGAGCTGGGGCATAAAATTGTTGCGCAAAGATATGGATGTTTTGCAGAATTTCGTTCATTTGACCAGATGCTGCTGCTGGCAATTATGATGTCTTTTTTTGGCTTTGTATTTGCAGCACCCGGAGCAGTAATGATAAGCGGTCCTGTAGGAGTAAGAAGGAATGGAAAAATATCAGCTGCAGGCCCAATTGTAAATTTAGTTTTGGCTTTAATTTTCTTGTGGATTTTATTGATGCAGCCAGCAGGATTATTAGGGATAATAGCCTTTTACGGATTTTTCATAAATTCATGGCTGGCTTTGTTTAACATGCTGCCATTTTGGAATTTTGACGGTAAAAAAATTTTAAGATGGAACAGGAAAGTTTATGGCGTTATTGTGGCTATAGCTTTAGGATTGATGTTTTTGCAAAATTTTATAAGGATATAACTCTATAACAAAAAAGAGGTTAAAGATGTTAAACTTGAATCTCAATAGTAAAAAAGTATTGATTATTTCAATAGTTCTTCTCTTAGTTGCAA
>CAZTBE010000053.1:0-4908 GCA_964611745.1 uncultured Methanosarcinales archaeon
AAACAATCGGGAAGAAGAAACTAAAGAAATGTGCATCAAAACTGGAATGGATTGTGATATTGTCAGGTGGAATACTAAAGAAAATCTTGCTAAATATCATGGTTTTATAATTCCTGGAGGATTTTCTTATGAAGATAGGGTAAGATCAGGGGTTATTGCAGCTAAAGAAAAAATAATGGAAAAGATTAGAAAAGAAGCAAAAAATGGAAAGCCATTATTGGGGATATGCAATGGCGCCCAAGTTTTAGTGGAAACTGGATTAATTCCTGGCCTGAAGAATGAGGTAGAGATGGCTCTTGCCCCAAATATTAATCCCTTGGTTTCTGGTTTTTATTGCGCCTGGATCAATATAAAGAATGCCAATAATAATTGCGCTTTTAGTCTATTGTTTGATAAAAATGAAATAATTCCAATTCCAGTTGCGCATGGAGAAGGAAGATTTACAACAAAAGACAAAACATTGGTTAAGAAATTAGAAAAAAATAAGCAGATAATATTCAAATATTGTGACAATAAAGGAAAAATTGTGGATAAGTTTCCAATAAATCCTAATGGAGCTGTTTATAATATTGCTGCTATAAGCAATAAAGAAGGGAATGTAATGGCTATTATGCCCCATCCTGAGGCTGCTTCACTGCAGAGGCAGGTTCCGGATTCTTCAAAAACAGACACTAAAACGAGTGCATTCAAGATATTTGAATCGATGAAAAAATATATTGAGGATAATATAAAATGAAAGGAATATATTGCTTAATAATTAATGTGAAAAAAATAATTGAACTGAAGATAGGGGCACTGGGCAAAATAAAATTTAAAAAAGGAACGTATGTTTATGTCGGTTCTGCTCAAAATAATCTGAAAAAGAGAGTCAAAAGGCATTTATCTGAAAATAAAAAATTAAAGTGGCATATAGATTATTTATTGAAAAATAAGAACGTAAAAATAGAAAAAACCATCTATAAAAAAGCAGGTAAAAAAGAAGAATGTAAAACAGCTTGTTTATTTTCAAAATTTGACCGGCTAATAAAAAATTTTGGCTCTTCTGACTGTAGTTGCTGTTCTCATTTATTTAGATTAACATCATTGAAAAGCCTAAACAACTTAAAATTTGAGCAATTAAAATGCCAACAATAGAACTGATTGTAAGCCTGAAAGTGCCTGATAATGTTGCAATAACAGCATTTAATACACTAAAAAGAATGGGCTATAAATTGAAAAAACTTGAGAGAGCTGATTATTATAAGTTTGATGTTAAAGGCGATGTTGAAGATTTTAAAAAACAAATAAGCAAAGCCGATATTTTGGTTAATGCCAATAAAAATAAATTTTCATTTTCAATAGAAAACAATAATAATATTAACAATAAAAAAAATAAGAATAATGAAATAAAATTTAAAAAAATAAATATATTGGTGCAGGATTTAGATAATGGAAGCAGTTTATTGTCAACATTGAAAGAAAGGCTGGGCTTTAAAAATATAAAAAAGCTTGAAAAAGGCATCTTATGGACAATGTATTTTGATAAAAAGGTTAATGCAAAGAAAATTGCTGTTGATATTACAAAAAACTTATTAATGAATGAGAATTATCAGAAATATGGGGTATTAGGATGAAAATGTTACAAGAAGATATAACAAATAGTTTTATTGAAGCAATTCATAATGGATGTGAAACCATAGGAGACATAGCAAAAACTACCCAGTATGACCTAGGTATTGTTAAATGTTCTTTAATTAAATTAGAACAAGACGGAATTGTTGAAGAAGATGGATATAAGTTTTCATTAAATCCACTAGAGGGATTTAGGGAACAGAAATATAGATTTACACGTTCGTGGTGGTTGTGGGATATATATTCTATTCCAATCACAACAGCAGATAGACCTAATTTGGAAGGTGGTTTTTAATGACAGATGTTTTGGTTTTATTCGGCTCAAAATCTGATATAGATAGCTATAAGCAGATTCTTAAGATTCTAGATAAGGAAAAAGTAAGCTATGATTTCAAGATAGCAAGCGCTCATAAAACCCCAGAAGATGTTGATAATATATTAAAGCAGGACTATAAAGTTGTTATTTCCGGTGCTGGTTTAGCTGCTGCTTTGCCTGGTGTTGTTGCAGCAAGAACAATAAGGCCTATTATTGGAGTACCTTGCCAGGGAAGCTACCAAGGTTTAGATGCTTTATTGTCTATTGCGCAGATGCCTCCTGGGATTCCTGTTTTAAGCGTTGGTGTTGAAAAAGCAGATATTGCAGCTCATGCAGCTGTAAAAATCCTAAAAAGACCAGACAAAGTTGTTTTGGTTGGAGACAAAAACAATAAAGCATATAAAAAAGCAGAAGAAATATTAAGAGATTTTGGAGTTAACCATTCACATTCTGAGCAAATAATTGATAATGCAATAAATATTGATTTTGTTTATTTTGACGAGCCAATAGAAAATAAAGACCAATTAATAATTTACTGTCCATTATTGCTGGAAGATGATGATAAAGCTGAAGCTTCTTTAAATCTGTTAAAGCATTCTGACCATGGATTATGGGTTGGATTAAACAATGGTACAAATGCAGCACTAGCAGCAATAGAAATATTGAATATTGACAATAGTTTTGAGCAAAAGCTTGTTAGTTATAGGAAGGAGATTGGGGATAAAGTTAGGGAGTACAACAAATAAAATTCAATAAAACGAAAAAAGCAATGACGAAAAACCAATCAATTATTAAAAATATTTTCAATGAATAATGAGATTAAGATTAATATTGAATAAGGAATTGACAAATAATTGTTAAAGTTGTATAAAACAAAAAATCAATGAAAATAAAAATAAATAATAATGAAATGTTACCAGACCAAGTATTAAAAACCCAATTGAACAATAATTTAGAAAAGACTGACCTAAATATCGGTAAGAAATATGAAGGTAAGGTCAGGGATAATTATTCAATTGATGGTAAAAGGATTATTGTAGTGACGGACAGGATATCTGCTTTTGACCGTGTTCTTTGTACAATTCCATTCAAAGGCCAGGTTTTGAATCAAACAAGTGCTTTCTGGTTTGATAAGACAAAAGATATTGTAAAAAATCATGTTATAGAAGTTCCAGATCCCAATGTTACTGTAGGCACAGAGTGCAAACCTCTGCCTGTGGAAATGGTTGTCAGAGGATATTTAACTGGTGTAACAACAACATCTGCGTGGTATAATTATGAAAAAGGTGTTAGGGATTTCTGCGGAAATAAATTACCTGAAGGAATGAAAAAAGACCAGAAGTTTGACAAGCCAATAATAACACCTTCAACAAAAGCAGAGCACGGTGCGCATGATGAGTCTGTTTCAGGAGAAGAGATAATCAGGAAGGGATTAGTTGATGAAAAACTTTACAATCAGATGGCAGAAGCTGCTTTAGCATTGTTTGATTTTGGGACAAAACTGGTTGCAAAAAACAATTTAATTTTAGTTGATACAAAATATGAGTTTGGTTTAGATGAAAATGGAAATTTAACCTTAATAGATGAAATACATACTCCTGATTCATCAAGATTCTGGATCAAGGACACTTATGAAAAGCTATTTTCTGAAGGAAAAGAACCACAAAAACTAGACAAAGAATATGTAAGGCAATTTCTAGCAAACAAAGGCTTTATTGGAGAAGGTGAAATACCAGAAATACCTGATGAAGTAAAGATAGAAGCTGCAAAAAGATACATCAAAGCCTATGAAATGATAACTGGCAATGATTTTGATGCAAAGAATGAGAATGTTTTAGAGAGGATTAAGAAGAACATTGGAAAGTATTTATCTTGAAGAATTAGATTTTCTAGAATCATATACCAAAACATATTAATATACCCTTATTTATATAATTTCTATGAACTCTACTCTGATAAAAGCAGCAAAAGAAGCAGGCAAGGTTATATTAAAGAATTATGGCAATGTAGGAAAACTAAAATATAAAAACCCAAGAAGTATAGTTACAAAAGCAGATCTTCTTTCAGAGAAAACAATTATAAAAACAATAAGGAAGAAATTTCCAAACCATAATTTTCTTACTGAGGAAAGCGGTGTTATAAAGAAGAGTTCGGAATATACCTGGATTATAGACCCTATTGATGGCACAACAAATTTTGTATCAAATATACCCCAATTTGCGGTTTCTATAGCTCTAAAAAAAAATAATGAGATCATTATGGGTGTTGTCTATAATCCATGCACAAATGAAATGTTTTTTGGAGAAAAAGGAAAAGGCTCTTATTTGAACAATAAAAAACTCCAGGTTTCTAAAAAAAATAAATTTAAGGATTCTATGCTTGGATTTAGCCTTCCAAGTGATGTTGCTATAACAAAAAAAACATTATCCATACTAAGAAAAAATTATGGCACCTTTAGAGGCTTAAGAAACTTCGGCTCAGCAGCCCTTAATATGTGCTATCTTGCAGAAGCAAAATTTGACCTGTATTTTTCTCTGGATATAAATGTATGGGACATTGCAGCTGGCAAGCTCATAGTTGAAGAAGCCGGAGGAAAAGTAACAGATATCAACAATAAGAAATGGAAGATTGACGATAAAACTTTTGTTGCAAGCAATAAAATATTGCATAATAAATTTATGAAATTGCTAAAATGAAAATCCCAAATTTTATCGAATTTAGTTGGGATTTTCAATGTCTTAGAAAATCAGAGATTTTCGAGACACAAGAAATGCAAAGCATTTCTTTGTGTTCCAAATAAATTTGAAACAAATGAAAATAGTTATTTTAGGCTAAGGATTTTATGAAGATAAAAACATAATTATAATAGCAATATTTAAATATTTCAAAGTTTGGAGTTTAAAACTAGAGTTGAAAAAAGAGGTGTAAAAATGAAAAAAGAGGGTAAAAATCAAAGTAATACTGTGCTTTTAGCAATAGTT
>CAZTBE010000054.1:0-2262 GCA_964611745.1 uncultured Methanosarcinales archaeon
ATTTACACCAGAAACATTGATGGTTTTTACTGCAGTTACAACTTGGAAGACAGAGCTTAGGTTAAGGGTATTTCCTTCAATACCTTTTACTGTTGCATTTAAGGTGTAATCCCCAGTCTCATTTAATAGATATAAGTGATTATGCGTGTATACCAGATTTTCTTTAATAAGTGAAGTGACATTCAATTCAATAACTACTCCAGATGGTGTGGTTATTGTGACATTTGTTGTGTTGATTAAGGTCTCTAAAGTCGATTTTAATTTTATTGTGGTGTTTGTGTTGTTTAAGGCATAGGTTTCATTAGAGCATATGTAATTTATTTCTAGTGAAGGGTTAACTTTAGAGAATATTATTTGCCTGTAATCAGTTGCTGTGAGATTATCTGTTTCATTGTATGCAATAGCTGTTATATTCAGGTATTGCGGTGTTAAGCTGGAGAAGGTTATATTGACAGCCCATGTATCTCCGGTATTAGATGCTGTGTAATTTGTGTTATTTATTTGTACTGTAACATTATTGATCCAGTCTGTACCATTTATTTCGCTTATGGTTATTTCTGTTTTGTTGCCTGAATAGAATTTGGTATCATTTAATATTGGATTGGTGATGTTCAATACAGCAACTATAACCTTTAACCCATAATATTCAGAATAGTCACTGTAATTTGTTCCATCATATGCTCTTACTTTCCAATATCTTGTATCACCGCTTAATGTACTAGCATTTTCTTCTAAATCTAAATGATTAGGTATTATTCCAGTTCTATTTAGGTCTATATCTGTAAAGTCCGTATCTTTAGCAACCAATAAATCATAGGTAATGCTTTGGTCATTAACATCAGTTGAGGCATTCCATGTAAAGTTAATATTGTTGTAGACCCTTAAGGTATTATTCAATGGCAGTGTATTGTTTGATTTAGTTGGTTTTGTATTATCGGTTGTTTCATACCTAAATGCACTTGTTGAAATTCTTGAGTTGCTAGCTTTATCATAAGCTATTACTCTCCATGTCCAGTTTAGGTTTGCTGTTAAAGGTGTTGTTAGTGTAAAGGAAGAATTAGTTACATTGCCTCCTGATTTGAATGTATGGTTGATAAACGAGAAACTCGAGCTCGAGCTAAATTCAATAGTATAGTTTTCAAAATCAGGTTCTGTAGTATTTTCCCAATCTAAAGTAGGGGTAAAATCTGGGCTTTTTGTATCATCAGCCGGAGTCAATAAGTCAAATGGTCTTGGTGCTGTTGTGTCTGGTACAGTTATTATTGTGTCATTAGTCCTTAAGTTATTAGTAGTATCATTCACCCTAGCTGTAAAGTTAATCACACAGCTCTCGCACGTTATTGTTATATTTTGGGAGAATTTTGCATTTGTTCCTGATAAGCTGAAATTGAATATTCTATTAAACCCGGTTTCATTTACTATGATTTGTCCAAATGATAAACCTAATGGGTCAGTTGTGTTAACACTAATATTGATAATATTATTTGTCCTTATATTGTTTAAGGATTTATTTAAAGTTGTGTTAACAATAGGTAACGTAGTATCAACAGTAAAGTTAATTGTTTGATTTGTATGATGGTCAACACTATCAGTTATGCTTATGTTTAGCAGGTAATAGCCATCTGATGCGTTGAATGTTGTGTTTGTTGTCGTTGAATCATTTAACTTCCCATCTATGTAATAATTAATTGTGGTTGTGTCGCCATCTGGGTCTGTTGTATAGGTTATATTTAGGTCTAGAGGTTGTAATGGAGTATATTTGTTGTTAGTTGGGAATACTATACTCAATCCAGTAGGCACAGTATTAGCTACTGTTACTATAGTATCATTAATAGAAAACTGATTTAAAGTGTCATTAACCCTTGCTGTAAAGTTGATTACTTCTCCTCTAGTCTCGTTTATTGTTATGTTCTGGGAGAAGGTAGCTGATGTTGAATCATTTAAGGTGAAATTAAAGTATCTAACAAATCCTGATATATTAACAATTATCTGTCCAAAGCTTAATCCTGTTGCATCTGTTACGTTTGCTGTTATGTTTATGATGTCGTTAACAGTTATGTTTGTTAAAGATTTGTTTAATGTTGCGTTTATTATTGGATTTACTGTGTCTATGGTAAAGTTGATAGTTACATTTGCACTTGGAGCTGCACCAGAAATATTATCAAATAAACTAACATTTAGGATGTAGGTTCCATCTGAAGCGTTAAATGTTGTGTTTGTTAAAGATGTTTGATTTAATATTCCATCAATATAATAAGAAAT
>CAZTBE010000054.1:2362-4244 GCA_964611745.1 uncultured Methanosarcinales archaeon
ATGTTGTGTTTGTTAAAGATGTTTGATTTAATATTCCATCAATATAATAAGAAATATTGATTACATCATTATCAGGATCTGCTGGGAATGTAACATTCAGATCAAGAGGCTGTTTATTTGTAAATGAATTATTTAATGGGAAAACAATAGTTGCATTTGGGGGTGGAGTATTTGATACATTTATAGCATCCAGAACTTGCATTAAAATATATCCTAGGATTGTAGCATCACATGTAATATTATATCTATTAACAGAACTTCTATTGTTAAAGCTTTGATTTATTTCATATACTCCTCTTGTTGCATCAAAGCTCATATTCACTGGCACAGACCAATCTGTAAAATTATGGCTAAAGCTGCAATTAATACCTGTTCCATTAATTGAATTTAAAGTATCAGTAAAGTTAGCAGTAAAGGTAATATTCTGATTCACATACTTAACTAAAGTATCACTATCATCCCATATTGTCAAATTGCTCCTCGTAGTATAATTAATCGTTACATTATTCAAAATTGGAGTCCAAGCAGGATCTGATGTATTGAAAACAGTTTTATATTGCAGATATCTTGCAACAGCATTTGTTGTTATCGAGCTTAAGGTATTATTATTTACACCAGTCCACGCATTCCATGTCACATTATCATCAGAAGTCCTATAGCTTAAATTCAGCCTCAAAACTCCCCTTTTGTACATGTTTTGTATTTCTGTTTGGGATAAGCTTCTGTTGAAGATTGCTACTTCGTCTATTGTGCCGTTGAAAGGTCTGGTTGCACCCATTCTATTGCCTATTACAAGCGGTGTATTCCCATTTACTTGTGAAACTGTTATTGCAGCAGAACCCTCCTCATTTCCATCAACATAAATTCTAACTGTACTTCCATCAGCTGTTCCAACAAGATGATGCCAGTTACCATCAGTGACGACAGTCGTTGTTGATGCTAAACTTTCACTACCTGCAGTAGAGGACCACAAACCCATATCTGCTACATCAGGACCAGCGGCATTTCTAACTCTTAAATAGTATTCATAATTACTTACATCTCCCTTCACAACCACAACTTGAGTGCCTGACGCTAGGCTATCTGAAGTTCTAATCCAAGCTCCAATTGAGAATATTTCATTTGTAAAAGATAATGAGTCATCATCACTAATATTAACATAATCATCCACCCCATCAAACTCCAAAGCATAACCAAACTTACCGCTGGCAGTAAAGTTTGTTCCATTTCCTAAACCACCCCTATTTCTTCTAGTCCCATTATTACCAAAACCACTATAATCCAAAACCTTAGCGCCCGCAAGCTCGACTCTTTCATCATTCGACAGACTTCTGTTCCAGATTTGTACTTCATCTATTGTGCCGTTCCATCCCTGATTTGGACTGCTTGCGGGTAAAGCGCCAATTCTTACTTTTGAAGTCCCCTCACGCACATTATTAGTATAACTCGCACTATCAATAGCTCCGCCATCAATCTGAATATTAATAGTACTTGCTGTTTCATCATGCCATGCTGCTACAAAATGCCATTCATTAAGTGGCACAGGACCGAAACTAAGTGCATTTAAAGATGTCCGGGTGTTGTCAGGGTCATATACACCAAAATGAAATACTGTTTCCCCACCTATAGGTGTGAGCATTAAATCCCATTCTCTATCTGTTGAATCAGTATCCCCTTTATTTAGGATATTTAGATCAGCAGC
Source organism: uncultured Methanosarcinales archaeon (assembly GCA_964611745.1). Lineage (GTDB taxonomy): Archaea > Nanobdellota > Nanobdellia > Woesearchaeales > GW2011-AR4 > JACPJP01. The sequence goes on from CAZTBE010000054.1 coordinate 4,065, forward strand.
ATCATCTTTTGTATACGCATTCACCCAAGCTGCAAGCGTAAAATCTTGGTCACCCATACTTAAGCTATCACTATCATCAATAATAATAGAAGTTTGTTTAATTTGATCAAACTGCATGGATTCTCCAAATTTAGAGTTGGTAAAATTAACGCTTGCATTCATAAACGTTGCATTATTGCC
>CAZTBE010000055.1:0-4177 GCA_964611745.1 uncultured Methanosarcinales archaeon
ATTTACACCAGAAACATTGATGGTTTTTACTGCAGTTACAACTTGGAAGACAGAGATTTTGTTAAATGAATTATCTTCTATGTCTGTTACAGTTGCATTTAGTGTATAATTTCCAGTTTCATTAAGGAAATGTAAGTAATTAAATGTATAAACTAAATTTTCTTTTGTAGAAGATGTAGAGTTTAGTTCGATAACTATGTTAGATGGGTTAATTATAGTTACATTAGTTGTGTTAATTAATGCTTCTAAAGTAGTTTTTAGGGTTATAGTTCTGTTTGTGCTGTTTAATGCGTAGGTTTCATTTGAGCAAATATAGTTAATATCTGGTACTGAATTTATCTTAGAAAATATTATCTGTTTTTTGATAGTTGTTGTTAAATTATCAGTTCGGTTATATCCATAAGCGGTTATATTTAGGAATTGTGGTGTTAAGCTGGAGAATGTTACATTAACAGCCCACGTATCTCCAGTGTTAGATGCAGTGTAATTTGTGTTATTTATTTGTACTGTAACATTATTGATCCAGTCTGTACCATTTAACTCGCTTATAGTTACTTCTGTTGTGTTTGTTGGATAGAATTTAGTGTCGTTTGCAGGAGCAGTTATGTTTAGTATGGCTACTATAACTGTTAAATCAAAATAAGCAGAGTAGTCACTGTAATTTGCGTCATCATAGGCTCTGACTTTCCAATATCTTTTATCGTTACTTAATGTACTTCCATTTTCTTCTAGATCGAAATAATTAACGGTTATGCCTGTTTTATTTAGGTCTATATCTGTAAATGATGTGTCTTTAGCAATCAATAAATCGTATGATATATCATCATTATCAAGATCAATTGATTGTGTCCAGGTAAAGTTAATATCATTATAAAACTTTATTGTGGTGTTGGATGGTAAAGCATTGTTTGGTGTTGTTGGTTTTCTATTTTGAAATGTTTCATACCTAAATGCACTTGTTGATATCTTTGAGTTACCTACGTTATCATAAGCAATTACTCTCCATGTCCAGTTTAGGTTTGGTGTTAAAGATGTAGTCAGTGTAAAGGAAGAATTGGTTACATTGCCTTCTGGTTTGAATGTATGGTTAATAAATGAAAAACTCGAGCTTGTACTAAATTCAATAGTGTAATTTTCAAAATTAGGTTCTGTTGTATTTTCCCAATCTAAAGAAGGGGTAAGATCTGTGCTTCTTGTACCATCAGCCGGAAATATTAAGTCAAAAGCAGATGGTGGAGTAATGTCCAGTACGGTTATTAATGTTTCATTTTGAGCTTCATTGCTTGAATTATCTCGTGCAATTCCAGTTACATTGATGACGCAGCCTGATGAACAATTAACTGTAAAGTTTTGACTAAATTCTAAGGTAATTAGACTACTTCCATTTAATGAGAAATTAAAATACCTATTAAATCCTGTATCATTAATCACAATGGATGCGTTAGTTAAATTAATATTATCTGTAGCATTAAATGTTGCGTTGATTATATCAATTTCTAAAATATTATTTAAGGATTTATTTAAAGTTCCGTTAATTATTGGCAATGTTGTATCAGGATCAACAATATAATCAAATTCAACAGGATTATCAATAATCTTTAGGTCAAATACATCTTGACTATCAACTAAATTAGTTAATAATATTCGATATTTCTTGTCCTCATTAATATTTTCAAATGTAGCTATTGAGTTATTTTGATCTTTTTCATAGACTTCAATAGTAGCATCTTGATCACTTCTTGCATAAATACTAATATCTTTGTCATTTGTTAAGCTTCGTTCAAACGTGACCCTAATGTAATGATTAGTTGGTATTTTGTCAGTCCAGTTATCATCTCTGGCTCTAACCAAATCATAGACATCTTCTATAAACACTCTATTTGAATCTAAATGCTCAGCTTTTGAAATCTCTATAATCAGTTCATAAGTTTTGGAACTTAAAGAAGGAACATTCCATTCAATATAATCAACTAAATTATTATCATTTGTATCGTATCCATCAATATTAACATTTATCTTGCTTTCATTTATAATCCAATATAATTTTACTGCTCCAGAATCAATTTCTCTTGGTAAGAATGTAAATGCTAAAATATCTTCATAATGTATGTCTGAGCTAATAACTATTTGTTTTTTATTTTCTGCAAGCGTGATTTCTTCTGAAGTAGGGCCTTCTGTATAGTATTCAATTTCAACTTCTTCTACTGGGTCTTCAATAATTATTTCAGTAGAGTTAGTATTTCCATTATCTTCTAAAATTACATTTCCAGTTATTAAATTAACAGTTTTTTCTTGTTTTAAATCTTTTATTCCAGTTTCATATTCTATTAATTCTTTAATTTCTCCTTTATCTCTTATCTTAATCTTTTCTTGTGGAATTTCTTCAGGGATATTATTCTTAATTTTCTTTACTGTTATGTTTGTTGCATCAGAAGTTATATTAATAGCTACATTACTCTTTACCTCGCTTAATTTAACTTTTTTGAGCCATTTAACCGGCTTATTGATGACAACCCTGCTTCTGTTAAGCTGTTCTTCTGCTTCTTTACTTATATTGTTAATCTCTGTTTCTTTGTCAATAATATAGTTGATGCTATCAAGTTTTAATATAGAATTATCCATCTCTATTACCAATTTGTAGCTTGTCTTGTTTAATGATAATGCGCATGTTTCTATGCAGATGTTTTCAAATAATGTAAATTGTTTATAGAATTTAACTGGAAGTTCCTGCCAATCAGAATAATAAATTTTAGAATATGGTGTTTCTGAACTTAGGTTATAGTCTACATGCAATACTTGTGCACTGACTTTATTGTTGAAAGTACTATCATATAAACCATATGTCAGGTATAGTGTTTCATTCCAATCTTGTTTTGCAGGTAATAAATCAACGAAGCCGCAGCATTTACTACTACCATAACAAACTAAGGTATTTTCATCATTTTCAGTAGAATAAATATTCCATCTTGTACATAAATTATTTTCATCGGTTTGCCAATTAAATAATGTATTTTCAACAGTGAGGTCTACAACTCCATAAATATCTTCTATTCCGTCATTGTTGGTGTCATAGAATTCATTATTATTGTATTCTAAATTTGCAGTTATTGTTTTGTTGATTATTTCTTTTGTTTCGTTAATGATTGTTGAGTTTGTTTCTGTTGTTTCGTTTATTATTGGTGTTATGTTTATTGTTTGGTTTGTCTCTATTGTTTCATTTATTTTTACTGATTCTTTGTTATTTGTTTCATTGATTATATTTTCATTATTATTAGTTTCATTGATTAAATTATTATTTTCATTTATTATTGAATTATTATTTAATTGATTGTTGTTGGTATCATTGTTTTCATCATTATTGGAATTATTAGAAACTACTAAACCAGTAATACTTTCAATTCCGCTTATATTTGATTTAGTGCTGTCAAATATCAAATACCTATTTTCTTCATCTTCCAGGTAAACCTTAACATTTCCTTCTGCTTTGTAGCTTCCACTAAGTTCTAAGGATTTAAGCACACCATTATTTTCTGGAACCCAGATGTATTCGGAGTTTTGATTGAATTCTATATCAATTATGTCAGAATAATTAAATTGTTTTTCAGCAGTTATGAATCCAGTTATGGTTGGTTTTATGAATTGTATGCCTATGAATAACAATAGGATAATGCTAAGAACTGAGATTATTTGCCTATTTTTTATCCTATTTAAATTCTCAAATTCTCTTTCAATCTCTTTGTTTAGTCTGCTATCTATCATTTAATTAAGGCCCTCCACGACGTAACATCTTTCCTATTTCCTTTTCCTCATTTGCAAATTTCTTAAATTCCTTCTTTGTTGGTCCTATCCTGAGATTTGAAAACTTAAAAGCTGATTTTAGCCTTGTTCTTGACCAATAAATTGCAATTGTGAATACAATAAGCAGAACTGCAGCAACTAATGTCAATATTATTTTGAAATCAAAGAATTTTTGTTTTTCCAAAGTTGAGGGTATCAGTCCTCTACCTATTAGCCCTTTACCTACAATTCGTTCACACGCATTTATAGCACTCTCAATAAGAACTAAAGATTTCTTAAATTCATTTTTTTCTAAAGAAGCTTCTGCCTGATTTAACAATTCTTTCAGCTCTAAGCATTCAGGATTTTGTTTAAACAAGTCTAGAGAGAATTTTATCTT
>CAZTBE010000056.1:0-4153 GCA_964611745.1 uncultured Methanosarcinales archaeon
TCGGAATTTCAAAGTTTTTTACTAACTTTCCAAAATAACTATTAGAATAATTGAAATGTTGAGAGCCTTCTTTAAGACTCATATATCCTTCTGGGACTTGCCCGTACATTCTCAAGTCATATCGACTAAAATACCTTTCACCAACTCTTTCTATGCTTTCAATAATGCCCTTTCTTGACATCTCTCCAATATAACCCTCAGAGTACCCGCTATTTGCAGCAGCGCTTTCCAGGTCAACATAACCCATAGGAATTCTTCCATTGCTTTGCATCATTATCCACACCCGTTAATTAATTATGTATTATATATTTAACTAATACTCAGAACTTATTTTTTCCCAACAAGTTTAGCAACAAAGAAAAAAATAACAACAATTAAAGCTATGTTTACTAAAACTATCCCAACCCAAAACAGTGGTTTTTTTGTCAGTGAAACTTCAATTGTAGTAGTTGGCTCTAAAATTGAAATTTTTTCTCCTTCGGTTGTTTCTTCTTCTGGCTCTTCACTAACCTCAACAGTTTCTGTCTCATTAATTTCTTCTTCCTCTTCTTCTGGCTCTTCTTGAACTTGAGAACAAGCTTCAACAACAAAATCAACTGTTTTTGTTTCCCATGGAATTTCCTCTTGTAGGTAGGACTTTACAGTTATCGGATATGTTCCTGCTTTTGTGTTTCCGTCAACATCGATTATCAATTTTTTTGTAAATTCATTATCGGAGTCAAATGGATCTTCCCCTAACTCTATGTCTTGTTTTTCAAAATTAATGCCTAAATCTGAATTAGTGATTTCGATGCCAGTCTCTTCTTCTATCCTTGAACCTATATTTTTTATAGTTGCTGTAAGTACTGAGCTTCCGCTGCATTTAATTTTTCCAGGGAATAAAGATGCTTTGCTTACTATCACATTTCTGCTTACCTTATCAATGTCCATCTTTAAATTCATTTGCACTGAGTGCTTATTCCCATTGTCATCTTTACCTTCAACGTCTATGATTATATCATATACACCTTCATCAACTGATAAGGGTATCATAACAGTCACATCAAGATCGTTATGATCATCAGAATCCAGGTTAAACTCGTTTGATTCCTCTTCAATATCCTCTCCATCATCTATACTCTCTATTGTAACTTTAACGGTTATGTCATCTATATCTATATCTTCTTTATCTGTAAAAGTGTTTTTTATATTAAGATTAAACCTTAGCTGGGATTCAGGCCCTACATTTTCATTACCAAAATTCAGCTTTCTGCCGTCAGTTATGTCCAAATCATTTCCGTTTCCAGATTCAAGAGTTCCATCAGAGCTTCGCCTGACTCTCGTCGTAAGGAAAACATCAAGATCCTCAATTATCAACCCTCCGCCTACCCCTGCGTTTACACTAAATAAGGTTTTGCTTAATTCTGTTGAGACAAGGTTTACAGAACCTAAGGTAACATTGCCTGTTGAGGAGCTAGCTGGAATTGTTATATTAAATTCAATTGTTTCCATAGCATTGTATTCAAGAATAAAATTTGTTTTATTGGATTGTAGATTAAAGCCGCTCTCGCTGAATTCAAAAGAAACGTTTGTAATGTCTGCGTTGCCAGTGTTGGTTATATTGAACAATAAATTAGTTTTTGTTTCATTAAGACCTACACTTCCCAAATCCATCCCAGAAGAAGGAATTGTGCTTACACTGTAAGTAGGAGTTACATTTACGTTTATTTGAACTGTATCTGTATTTGAATTAGAATCATTTGAGGTAGCAGTCAATGTCCCTGTATATAAACCAGTTGGTTGTTGTGATGGGACTATAACCGAGAAAGTTTTAGTTTGAGGAGTTGTGCCATTATCCATATTAGTTATATTGTTTAAAGAACTTATGCTTATCTGATCGCTCCCTTTAGTTAATACATAGCCGGTAAAATTGATATTCAAATCTTCTGTGCCTGTGTTGTTTACAACAAAGCTCAACCCAGTAGTTAAGGTCTGTCCAGCACTGCTTGTTCCATTCACAGAATCTTCAATGATATTAAGACTAGGTGCAGCATTTACTCCTACTGCAAACAAAAGAAAGGTTAAGATTGTCAATATTGGAAATTTTATCATTTTAAAAGTTGATGGTATTATTGCAGAGTGGTTAATTTATATTTAAACATTGTGGTTTTTACAGGATATTTACCAAAAAATAAGAAATAGAGGTTATTTATTAATATTGGTGTTTAGAGAAATAAAAATATCTATCCAGATTCTGATGCAGCTTCTTCAGCTTCCTGCACACCATCAGATTCTACACTATCTTCTTCTGCCATAAATTCTTCTTCTACACTTTCTTTATAGCTTTCTTCATCCCCGTAATTTTCACTATCGTTTCCTGCATCATAACCCTCTCCATCTTCTACTAATTCTTCTAAATCACCGCCTTCTCTTTCCATATCTTCAGCACATTCCCATAATCTATCTTCAATATCTTTTGCTGCATATGCTTCACTTTCGCCTGAAGCTATTGCTTTTGATTTGGATTCTCTTGCTAATCTTTCAAGTTTGCTTACAAAACGGGATCTGCCTGCTCTTCCACTACTGAAGTGCTCTGCATACGCTGAGTATATTCCTGTTAACATCCTGTCAATGTTTCCCTGCAACGTATCGCTTCCATTCCTTGCCTGCTCACCATAATGCCTTGAGTGCAGTCTTCCAACCCTTGTTTCAGAAGCTTTTTTAGATAAAGAATCAGGATCCCAAAAATGATACAGCTCATGCTCTATTACAGAGTTAATATAGCTGGAAACAAATTCTTCTGCTTCCCTGCCGCTAAGATTACGCGCTTCTGCACGCTTCCATGCCTCCTCCTCAAGATCTTCTGCCAAAGCAAGGACTGTTTTAAAATAAGTCAGTCCAAGAGCATTGTCATCCGAAAGGTCAACAACTCCAAAACCTTTAACATCCCTCCCTTCATCTATATTATTTGCTGTAAGGCGTCTGGCCCATCTTAATGCTCTGTCATTCAGGTGAGTATAAGATTCTGTATCAGTATCATAGTTTGGCGGCTGTGTAAATTGGTCAAAAACTAAGAACCTTCTTGCCCTATTTATTCCATTTTCCAGTTTTGATAGTTCTACTCCATAATCATTATTCCTCATTTCTCCAAATGGAACAGTTTTTCTTATAAATAAATTAACATTTGTCATAGCTGACTCTTCGCTATACATTCGTTGTTCTTCTGGAAACGCAACTAATCCTTGGCTTTTTGTAGGTAATTTAACATATTCAATTGCAAGAGATTTTCCTTTTTTAGGTACAGTTGCATCTATAAATCCGTCCATCCTGTCCATATCTTCATCTGGATTATGCGCATATCCATACTTAGCCCAATCTTCCTTAAGATAAACATCTTTCCTATGAGCTGACGAGAAAACCACATGATTCTTTGTTTCAGCAACATCAACTTTAAACTTCATGATTTCTGGAAATGATTGGCCACTTGATTTCTCTGGAAAACCACAACTTGGGGCTGGACGTCCTGAAATAGAATATACTGAAACATCTGCTTTACTAGGGTTGTCACTATCTTTAATTAAATCTGCAGGTACTCCTGGATTAGCACGTCCAAAGTAACGAATACTTTGAACCTCTTTACCTGTAGTTCCCATAGTCCCATAGCTTATTCCAATAGTTGATTCCATTTTTCCATCTATATTGTTACTATTTAATAATGGTGAAACTAGTATATAAAGGTTTCGCTTTTTACGTGCCCGTAAAACAGCGTATAGGGTGATATTCGCTACGCTCAATCACCTGAGACGGCAGGGTTTCAAGCCGTCTCGGGATACCGTAGGTATCCCAATACACTAATGTGCGGGTACGCACAAGCAGGCATGCACAACCCGAGACTGCTCTTACTACAGCAATCATACCAAAGAATGAGCCTTTTTAGTAATAAGCACTAACCTACGATTATCAAAATCAAAGAAATGCTCGGAATGGATGATATTGTAAGTGTATTTATATGCAAAGCTTCTTAACACATCGACTTTATCCGAAACAATACCCCGGATATTTTCAGCTTCTTTCCTTACTCTCCCAACTTTATTGCTTTTAATATCTTTTACTATTTGTGATATGTTGTTTGCCAAATCAACTGTAAATTCCATTAAGACTTGGTACACCTGAT
>CAZTBE010000057.1:0-3942 GCA_964611745.1 uncultured Methanosarcinales archaeon
ACTTAGAAAACATCCAGGGAATTATACTTTTTTATTAGTAACCGATAGGCAAAGTCTTGATTCACAAATATATCAGGATTTTGATCTTGTTAATGCTATAACTGAACAAGAAACACAAGCGACAGATAGAAAAGATCTTAAGAAACTATTGAAAGAAGATCACCGATTAATATTTACATTAATCCAAAAGTTTGGAACTAAAAAGGGAGAGAAATACCCTCTTCTTTCTGAACGTGATGATATTATTGTGATTACAGATGAGGCACATAGAACACAATATGATATTTTTGCTATTAATATGCGAACAGCTTTACCTAATGCTTCTTTTGTTGGATTTACTGGAACTCCATTGATGGCTAAAGGAAACGAAAAAACAAAACGAGTATTTGGAGATTATGTATCAGTTTATAATTTTAAAGATGCAATAGATGATAATGTTACTGTTCCACTATTTTATGAGAATAGATCAGACCCATTGCAACTTCATAACCCTAAAATTAATGAGGAAATGTATAATATTATTGATGAAGCTGATTTAAATCCTGAACAAGAAAAGAAATTAAGTAATGAACTCTCCAAAGGTTATCATCTATTAACTAGAGAGGATAGACTAGAAAAAGTTGCCAAAGATATTGTTAATCATAACGTCAATAAAGGTTATCAAGGAAAATCAATGGTTCTTAGTGTTGATAGATTTACAACAGTAAAAATGTATGATAAAGTTCAGAAATATTGGAAAGAACATATTAAATTGTTGAAATCTCAATTGAAAACAGCAAAATATGGAGAATCTGAAAAGATAAAAGATAAAATATCTGAAATGGAAAAAACAGATATGGCAGTTATTATCAGTAAAAGCCAAAATGAGATTAAACAATTTCAAAAAGTTGGTCTTGATATTAAAAAACATAGGAAAAGACTTGAAGGTCCTGAAGATTTAAAAGACAAATTTAAAGATGAAAATGATCCATTGCAGATAGTATTTGTTTGCCACATGTTATTAACTGGTTTTAATGTTAGGTCTTTAAGTACATTATACATTGATAAACCAATGAAAAATCATACATTGATGCAGGCTATATCCAGGCCTGCAACATTCATTCCAGGAAAAGCAAGAGCATTCTTAGTATCCTATCTTGATATATTTAAACCGTTAAAAGATGCGTTATCATTATATTCTGTACCAAGAACTACAAGCGAAGGAATATTTTCTCTTCAAGAGAAGGATGTATTAATTAAAGAACTTGCCAAGAAGATTAAGGATATGAATAATTATCTTAATTCAATATCCATTAATTATGGAAAAATAATTTCTGCAAAAGGATCTGAAAAATTAAGACTGCTTTCTCAACTTGAAGAGAGAGGTATTAGTCCAATTCTTAAAAATGATGAAACAAAAAATCTATTTATTAAAAATTCAAATTATGTAATCAAATTATTTAATGATTGTAAACCTGATAAGAGATTAAGTGAATATATTGATTATATTACTTTGTATGAAGAGATTCTACATGTAATCAAGTCTCTTGATCCTAAGGTAAATATATCTCAAGTATTAGAAGATTTGAAAGGTGTTTTAGATAAATCAATTATGGTTAAAGAACCTGAAGCATCTTATGGTAAAAGTAATCTAATTGATTTAAGTAAAATTAATTTTGATGCAATAAAACAGACTTTTAAGAAAAGAAAAAGTAATGTTGATGTTGAAAGGTTAAAAAATGTAATATCATTCAAATTAGCAGATATGGTCAAAATTAATAACACTAGAACAAATTATCTTGAGAAATTTCAATCTTTAATAGATGATTACAATTTAGGTTCTTTGGATCAAGAATTCTTTTTTGATGAATTAGTAAAGTTATCAAAAGAACTAAGTAAAGAAGAGATAAGACATAAAACAGAAGGGTTAACTGAGGAAGAGTTAGCTCTTTTTGATAAATTAAAGAAACCAAAATTAACTAAATCTGATAAAGAAGAAGTTAAAAAATGTGCTAAAGGTTTATTATATAAATTGAAGCATGATGGGTTGAGTGCAGTAGATTGGAGAAAGAAACCACAAACCAAAGCAAAAGTAATGGTTGAAATAAAAATGGAATTAGAAACTGGGCTTCCAGAAAGTTATACTGATGAAGAATATGGATTAAAATGCGAAACAGCATTTCAACACTTTTTTGACAATTATTGGGGGGAAGGACAAAGCATATTTGCTTTAAGTTAAAATGACATACAAATTCAGTCCATCATCATTAAGTTTATTGAAAGATTGTCCTAGATGTTTCTGGTTACGATTTAATAAAAAAATAAACAGACCAGCGGGAATATTTCCGTCTTTACCATCTGGAATGGATAAGATTCTAAAAGTTCACTTTGACAAGTTTATGAAGAAAGGAGAATTGCCTCCCGAACTTCAGAAATTTAATGGTAAATTAAAGTTGTTTGATGATGAAGAACTATTGAATGTTTGGAGAAATAATTTTAGAGGTATTCAATGGACTGATAAGAAAGGAAATCTCTTTAGAGGTGCAGTTGATAATATTCTTGTAAAAGGAAAGAAATTAATTGTTTTAGACTATAAAACACGAGGTTATCCACTAAAAGAAGATACTCACGAGCATTATCAAGATCAAATGGATATATACAATTTCTTGCTAAGAAAGAATGATTATCAAACAGAAGATTATACTTATTTATTATTTTACCATCCTAATAAAGTTCATGAGAATGGAGATGTTGATTTCCATGCTGATTTAGTAAAGATCAAAGTTAATATTGATAATGCAAAGAAGATATTTAAGAAAGCAGTTGATGTGTTAGAAGGAGAACTTCCCGCCCCCTATGATGAATGTGAGTATTGTAAATGGTTTGATAAGTGTAATTGTGATTTAAGTTAAGAGTTCTCTTTAAAACTATGATAATTGTCTTTACCGATTATTACATGATCAAGAACTTTGATATCTAAAAGTTCTCCTGCTTCCATTAATCTTTCTGTGATTTCTTTATCTTCTACAGAAGGCTCTGAATCTCCTGATGGATGATTATGTACTAAAATAATTGAGTTTGCACTTTCTTTTATAGCTGACTTGAATACTTCTCTAGGATGGACAATTGAAGCATTTAATATCCCAATAGAAATTATTTCGTCTCTAATTACTCTATTTTTTGAGTCTAAATGAAGAATCATGAAATGTTCTTTTTTGTTGTCAGATAGTTTTTCTGAAGCATACTTGAAAACATCTTTGGCAGTTTTAATTGGCAAATTATTAACTTTGGCTAAATTGTGTCGTTTATTAAATTCAAATAATGCTTTGATCTGCATTGCTTTTGCTGGACCTATTCCACTTATTGCTTGTAATTCTTTTAGTGATAACTCATTCAATTTATCAATGCCATACTTTGAGATTAATCTATCACTCATTACAACAGCATTTTCTTGTTTATTACCTGTTTTGAATATTACTGCAAGTAATTCTGCATCTGAAAGAACATGAACTCCATTTTTTTGTAATCTTTCTCTTGGTCTATTATCTTTTGAAATATCTTTAATTCTCATCTAATTAGGTTATTTGCTTACTTTTAATAAATATATTGAAAAATAAAGTTTTCTCGCCCCCTCTTTTAAATTAAATTCTGCGTAGCAGTCTATATGTCTGAAAGACTGAAATCCCCCCTCTTTAAAGTAATAAAAAATTTGGACGTAATGAAATGGAGTCGTTAAATCAATGTTATGATTAGTCACGAAGTGATTGAGAGTGTTTTTCTTTTCCCGATTTAACGAAGTTAGCCCCGTTTAGAAGTCTCGGTTTACCTTTACGACAATTGGATTTCTCGTCTATAAAGTAGTAAGAAAATACAACGTTACCGTCGTAAAGGCAATGGAAAAATTTCTCTTAACATCGGAATTTAACGAAGTCGCCGAAGGCGATTTGGAAAACCGAAGTGCAA
>CAZTBE010000058.1:0-3940 GCA_964611745.1 uncultured Methanosarcinales archaeon
CGATGTCTATCTTAAGACTAGTCGTTTTTCTAGGCATAGGGTATTATATTATTATTAATATATATAAATCTTTCGTTATTTATATTATAGAATTATAGTATTATAGTATTATAGTATTATAAGATTAGAGCAGCCATGAAATAAGAAAAATCTCTGGTTTTAAAAAAAGAAGTACTAAAAATGAAGAATTGAAAAGGCGGGATTATGGTTTTTTAGTCAGTAATTGTTTATTTTTGCCATTTTTGTTGTGTTTGGGTAAATGATATTGTGTTGTGTATGTTTCATATTATCACCTTGACCAGATGCGGACTTCTCCTCTGCCGCCTGCTTTGTTGGTTTTTGAGCGAAAAGTTTTTATACTCATTTTGATATACAGCTTATTGAGGAACAGACCCTGACGAACACTGCCCTTTGAGGCAGTTAGTAGGTTTGACGGGTCTACTTACTCAATCTTTCTATGTTCAGTTTTGTATCAATAATCAAGCTTAGGTTATATTCAACAGATCCTTTCTTTAAACTGCTCTCTTTAACAATTGTGATATGCTCTTTATGCGGAATCATGTCCAATAATCTAGTAAAAACATTAAACTGGTTATTATCTATAGAAATGAATATTTTGCAATCATCATATTTTTTAACGAAATCAATTATATCAACATAGACAGAAAGGTTGTCTTTTAGCTCTTTGCTCTTGAATTTAAACAAATAATCATCAATATTATTTTTCTCAAAAACTTTTTTTATTGATTGTATGTATGCTTTCTTGTATTTTATGTCTTTATAATGGTGCAGCTTTGAAATTCTCGGAAGTAAATCTTTTATTTTTTCTTTTTGGATTATTATATAGCCTACTAATCTCTCCGAATAATCTATAAAGATGTAATAGTCAATAATCCTTTTTTGTGCTTTATTAGTCATTTTGTTTATTTTTTGTACCATCATTTTTCGTTTTCATATCATCACCTTGACCAGATGCGGACTTCTCCTCGGCCGCCGTCGCCGCCAGCTCCTGCATCCCCAGTACCTCCGGCTCCTCCACCTCCGCCACCACCGCCTGGAGCACCTCCAGCACCTCCAACACCTCCTGGATTACCATTGTTGCCATTACCGCCTCCTCCTCCATCGCCAGCGCCATAATTTCGTGAAGTGCCAGCACCTCCCGCTCCACCAGCGCCAGTACCGGCAATACCGCCTTCACCAGGACTATAACTGCCCCAGGCTCCACCACCACTACCACTGTAAGAAAGGTGATTCTCTTCTCCACCACCTCCTCCACCACCAGCCGCAAAGAGGGAGCTGCCACCACGGAATGCATTATTATGGCTTTGACCACCACTGGCACCACCACCACCACCAAACTCTGCATTACCTCCTTCAGCCTTAGCCCAAGTCGGAGGAAAGCCGCCTCTGCCACCACCACCACCAGTTCTATTGCTAATAGAGTTGTTTTCTATGTATGGGTCCCCACCCTTGCCAAATGTGTATCTATCACCCTCGCCACCAGCACTTCCTGTCCCACCACCCCCTCCTCCGCCACCTACATAATCATCTTCTGCACCCCCACCACCACCACCACCACCATAAGATGTGAGGTTAAAATCAGTAGTACTGTTAACATAGCTATTACCTCCAGTAGTGCCACCATTGCCATCGGCTCCTGAGACAGCTGTGCCCCCGGTACCGCCAGCCCCAACACTTATTTTTAAAGTCGCAGGCAAATCATCAGCATTATAAATACCCCGAACAAGAGCACCACCTCCACCGCCCCCACCCCCAGTCTCTGCACCACCTTCGTTACTGTCACCCGCGCCACCCCCACCCCCAGCACCAATAAGCTCAATCTTAACAATAGTAGCGCTAGCAGGTTTTGTCCAGGTACTCTCACCAACAGTATCAAACCTTTGAAAATCAACACCTGTCATTTTGTTGGCAACACTTAAGTTTCCTGTTATATTTACATCTCCAGAAACATCTAATGTGTTATTTGGAATAGAATTTCCAATCCCTACTCTATTATTAGTAGTATCAACAAAAATCTTAAAGGAATCACCTATGCTTATGTTCATAGATAGAGTGCCTATGACGAAAGTAGTCTGGGCAAATGCTACATAGATTACAAGCAAAATTACAATTGGAATAATTATAAATTTTAGTTTCATTTTTTATTTAGTCTCATTGATTTTTAATTTTTATTGAAATAAAGAATGCCAGAAAAGCACCGAACCCGACGAAGTCGGACGCTGACAACTCAATTTGTCTGTTGCTTTTCGTTGCATTATTGTTAAACTCCTTATGTTTCCATTTCGTTAATTTTTTATTTACACATTATTCTTTGTTCTAATTTTATGAACAGATGTTCTATTTTTTTAAACAACGGAATTCCACCAATTTTTAATTGGTGGAATGAGTAGTGCTCGAAAACCACTCCTTATTGGTGGAATTCCGAGCATCAAAAACCACCTGAAAGTGAAGCTACTGAAATCATGCCACCCATCTCTGATGGGTGGTTTTTGACAATTGAAATTTTTTATTGGGTTGTTTTTTATTGATTCTATTTTCTAACCTCCATGATTGATTTTTTTTAGCAAAAACTTTATATAGTCATTTTCATAGCAGTCCTTAGGAGATAATAAAATGCCATTACAACTATCAAGAGAATTGGAAGAAAAGATAAAGGAATTCCCTGGAGTAGACTGGTCTAATGTAGCTGAAGAAGCTATAAGAGCAAAGGCATTTGAGTTACGACTTTCTAAATCAAAAGAATTACAGAAAGCATTGCTTGAGGCATTAGCTTCTAAAAGCAAGTTAACTGAAAAAGACGCATTAGAACTGGGAAGGAAAGTTAATGAAGGTATTTCTAAGGAGCTTAAAGAGAAAGGTCTGATATAATCAGATTCTAAAATGAAATTAATAATAGATGCAAATAGGCTTTTTTCTTTAATAATAGGTAAAAAACTAAGTTCAGTTGTAATGAAAATATTCTTCTCAGATGATGCAGAATTCTTTGCACCATTTAAGATGTTAGCTGAGCTGGAAAATAACAGGGAAGAAATAAGATCCAAATCAAGTTTTTCACATGAAGATTTTGACAATTTTGTTAGCGTTTTAAAGTTAAAAATCAAATTTGTACCTTTAGAAGATTTCATAGATAAAATCTCAGATGCAAAAGAGCTATCTCCACATTCAAAGGATATCGAGTATTTTGCTCTAGCATTGTCGCTTAACTGCCCAATTTGGTCTGACGAAACTGCGTTTAAAAAACAATCAAAAGTTAAAGTATACTCTACTTCTGAGCTACTTAAAAAGTTGGGATTATAGTTATAATCCCATTGTTCTAGTTTTGTTGATTTTGTTTCTAACATTTTTATTCTACCAATTTTATAGCAGTAATTAGTTCCATTTTTTCCATTCTAACTTGTTTTTCATAAACCGCATGCAATGGAAAAAACTCATAGTAATTATTTTCATCAAACCATGTGCACTTAAAATTAGATAATGCAAGGTTTAGTTTTTTGGACAACGCCATTGCATAGATTGTTAGTTGTTGTATTGCTTGCTCTTGGATTTGTTTTAGATTAGCATCCGGCTTGTAATCAAGAATATGGATTAAATTATTTTTTATCTGCAAAATGTCAATGTGTCCGGTTATTGGAGTAGTGTAATCATTTAATGGAAAAACAAATTCTTTTTTATTTTTGTAATAGGCAGCGTCCAAGTTTGTCAGGTAGGTTGGGATTTCAGTTGCTATAGTTTCGCTGTCATTAATTAAGAAAAAGTTTTGTATTGTTTCATGCCCTTGTTTGTTTGTGGTTGATAGGTTGAGAGCTAATGATGCAAGCTTGCATGCTGAATTGTTTTTTGATGTTGTTTTTATTTTTAAATGGGTGAATTTAATTTGTGATGCTCTCTGCCTGTTTGCATTTTTATCTTTATTATAAGT
>CAZTBE010000059.1:0-3704 GCA_964611745.1 uncultured Methanosarcinales archaeon
ATAAAATTGTTGCAAATCTAAACCAATTAGGAGATGATATATCCTCTTTAAATGATAACCTGACAATGGAGATAGACCTTGTCGATAATAACTTAAGAAATTTTAAAACACAGAATGAGGGAGAAATAAACACACTAAGCAACTTAATTGATGAAATAGAAAAACAAAGTGAGATACAGCTAGGAGAATTAAAAGATGAATTAAAAAATATAAGGGTAAAAAGCAAAGATTTTACTGCAATAATTGACGATGTTTTGCAGTCTGTTGTCAGCGTAGGCACAGACAAAGGTTTAGGTTCTGGAGCAGTTATTGATGACAGAGGTTTTATTGTAACTAACTTTCATGTTGTTAATGGGGCAAATATAATCAGGATTTTGACTTATGATAATGATGTTTATGATGCTGCTTTAATTGGTTATGATGGTGCTGTAGATGTAGCCGTACTTAAAGTTAATGCAGAACTAGAAGATATAAGATTCGGAGATTCAGATGACGTACAGATAGGAGAAAGAGTAATCGCTTTAGGAAATCCAGCAGGGCTTTCATTTTCTGTAACAGAGGGCATAGTAAGTGCTGTAAACAGGAAAGGGCCAAGTGATCAGGAAATATACTTACAAACCGATGTTCCGATAAACCCAGGAAATTCAGGCGGGCCTTTAGTGGACATAAATTCCAGGATTATAGGCATTAATAACTTCAAGGCAGCAGGTTTCGAAGGCCTGGGATTTGCAATAGAGTCAAATACTGTTGAAGAAGTTGTGGATGGTATAATAGATCAATATTTAGAACAATCTGGATAATAGATAAATTTAAAAGTAAGATATCCTCAATTATTGTTTTAATCAAAATAAAATGGCAAAAAAAAGAGGAAAGAAAACATCATCAAAAAAATCCAAAGCAGCTAAAAGAACGATTAAGAGCAGTTTCAAGGAAAAGAAGGTAACATATACTGATGTTAAAGGCTCAAATATCAAGACCAAGGATGAAGAATTAAATAAGGAATTAAAAGAGCTGGAAACCGGGAAGATCTATGGATATAGCGGAAAAAAAGAAGTTAAGCCTACGGAGAATAGGGAAGTTGACAAACCCAAGAAAAAAGTAAGACATAGTACGTCAAAGATGAAAAACATATTCCAGAGAACAGCTGAAGATAAGAATGTCCCAACTTGGTTTTACATAGCCTCTATTTTTGCAGCATTTTTATTTACTATTTATATTTCTATCTTTGCAACTATACATTTTGAAGATATAGACAACATGAACATTATGATAGTTTTCTTGTTTATAGCAATGGTTTCTTATTTTCTTATATCAGCAATGTATTTTATATCCGAGAAAAAACAATGGCATGCAGCTGCTCCATCATTATTTTTTATTGGTATTGTTGCCATTATGATTTATGCATTCAAAGCAGTTGATACTTCTGATTTGGTTAGGTTTTCTATTATATACACAATAATTGTTACTGCTGTATCTGCTTATGTTCTTGCTGCAAAGAGATGATGCATCTTATTGGTCGTATACCTAAACATATTTTTCCCTTTCAGGAATAAAAATAGTACTGCCGCATGCTTTGCAGTGCGTGGCATCAGGCTCATGAAACTGCAAGCCGCATTTTTTGCATTTAACCTTTACCTTTCCTGCTGAGTAGATTATTCTTTTTAAAAATGAACCTATCTGCCATGGTATAAAAATAATCCCGCTAATTATCATCCCTATTGTTACTAGTCTTCCTGCAGTCGATACTGGTGTAATATCTCCAAAACCTACTGTTGTTAATGTGACAACTGAGTAATACACTGCATCAAAAAATGTTCCAAAGCGCTCTGGATTTACCTCATGCTCAATAAAGAAAATCAATCCGGAAGAAACAAAAACGATTACAAATATTGTAAAAAATATCTTTACCAGAAAGTATGTATCCAGATTAGTCAGTTTTACAAATAAATATTTTTTCTTTATATATCTTAGCAGCCTTAAGATACGGAAAACCCTGAATATCCTAATAAAGCCTAATCCTGAAAGTCCAAGGTAAAAAGGAAGTATTGCTACTAAATCCACAAGTGAATACAAATTAAAAAAATGTTTGATCTTTTCTTTAGCTACCCAAAATCTTAGCAAGTATTCTACACTGAAAATTATCATGATAACAGCATCAATGTTTTCTAAAATTTTTCTTAAAAAATCAGATACATTGGTAGAAAGAATAACAAAATTGATGCTTGAAATAATAACAAGAACTATCACAAAGAAATCAGTCAGTCTTCCAGGCAAAGTCTCTACATCCTGAAAATAGAAATCTACACGCTCTTTAAAACTATTGAACCTTGGCACCTCTTTCATTATACTTATTGTTTAAGAGATTGTATTTAAACGTTTTGGCAGTAAAATTAAATAAAATAATAAAAAGAAGAATTAACTACATACCCATTCCAGGTGGCATTCCGCCCATGCCTCCCATTCCGCCAGGTGGCATTCCACCTTCTCCTCCACCTTTGGAGCCAGAAGATTGTATTACATCATCAATCCTTAAAACCATGACAGCTACTTCAGCTGCACTTGATACAGCCTGTGTCTTGATGTTTAATGGCTCAATAACACCTCTCTTCCATGCATCCATTACTTTTCCGGTGAAAACATCAATTCCAGCCCATTTCTGTTTCTTGCTATGAGCAGCTTTAAGGTCTGTCATTGTATCTATTGGATCCAAGCCGGCATTCTCAACTAATGTTTTTGGAATTATTTCCATTGCATCAGCAAATGCTTCAACTGCCAGTTGTTCTCTGCCTGATAAAGAATGTGCATATCTCCTTAATGAAGCTGCAAGCTCAATTTCCGGAGCTCCTGCGCCAGCTGTTACTAAACCTGTTCTTAATGCAGCTATTACATCACCAACAGCATCAGTTACTGCTCTTTCAATTTCATTTGTAACATGCTCTGTTCCGCCTCTTATCAGTAAAGTAACTGCTTTTGGGTTTTTGCAGTCTACGATGTAAGTAAATTCCTCATCTCCTACCTTTTTTTCTTCAACAGTTCCTGCATTTCCTAAGTCACTTTCATTTAAATCTTTAAGATTGTTTACTACTTTTGCACCAGTTGCTTTTGCTATCTTTTTCATGTCACTTTCACTCACTCTACGAACTGCGTAAACTCCTTTTTTAGCAAGGAAATGTATAGCAACATCATCAACACCTTTCTGGCATAAGATGACATTTGCTCCTGTTGCTGTTATCTGTTCCACCATTTTTTTTAGCATATTTTCTTCCTGGTCTAAGAAGCCCTGCATCTGATCCGGTGTTTTTATTTCTATTTTTGCATCAATTTCAGTTTTCTTTATTTCTATTTCCCTGTCTATTAATGCTATTTTTGCGTCTTTTATCACTCTTGGCATACTTGCGCTTAATCTTTCTTTGTCCATTACAATGCCCTTAATTAATTCGGAATCTTCTACACTGCCTCCAGTTCTTTTTTCTATTTTGATGTTGTCCTTGTCTATATTTCCCTCTTCTTCTACCATCTTTACCGCTTCTACTGCTAAAGTTGCTAACGTGTCTCGTGAATATTCAGCTCCCTTGCCTGTCATTGCAGTTTGCGCAATTTTCTTTAAAGTGTCGTCATTAGTTGATTTTTCTCCTATTTGATTTAGAACTTCCTGAGCTTTTGATTCTGCTAATCTGTAACCACGGGCAATAACAGCCGGATGA
>CAZTBE010000060.1:0-3703 GCA_964611745.1 uncultured Methanosarcinales archaeon
AGTATCAGAACCAGGACATAGATCAAATTCATCAGGAACACCATCTTCATCATCATCAGCAACAAGAGCATTAATAATAACAACAAACAATAGAAATAAACTCATTAGTAATATAAAATTAAGAAAATGCCTAAATACACCTTTTTTCATTATGAAAATTATAATTGGGATAACTAGTATAAAAGATTTTTTTAAAAATATTGCAAAGAACTCAAACTTCAACAGGCACTTCATCCAACAGTTGTTTTGCTTCTAGGTTATCAGGATCAACTTTAAGGATTGCATTGATATTCTTTTTTGCCTCTAGATAAAGCCCTCTTTTCAGGCTTGTTTTAGCCCTGTCCAGTTTTCTGGATATCAATCGCGGCAGCAGGGTTTCGCTGTGTATGCGCTTTTTTTGGGATATATCACTTAATTTTGAGAATACAGAACTTTTTTCATGTGCTTCTGCTTTTTTGCTGCTTATAGCACTTAATTTTGAAAGTGTAGAAATTCTCTCTTTTGTTTCTTTGTTGTTTTTTGCAATTTGAGATAAATGCTTTAAGCTGTCAGTACCAGTGTGTTGATAGCTCCTTAACAATCTCTTATCCCCACCAATACTAGTGTGTTGACAGCTTCTTATCAATCTCTTATCCAACTGCTGCTGGAGGTCTTTAATCTGCGTATGTATGCTTAATTCTTTATAGAGTGAAAGCAGCTGGTTGCCAAGCTCCAGTTTCTCAGTCAAAAATCCATCAGCCAGATCTTTGTAGGCCTCAAGCGCTTTTTCATAAAGATTTTTTGCATTTTTTATATCACTCCTCTCCAGATTAGAGAAAGCTTCTCTAATAATATCCTGTACTTTTGCTATAGACTCCCTAAAATCATTTATGAATTTTGAGTCTATCTGGTCGTGAAGCTTTTCATAAAGCTTGAAGATCTCCTTATTCAGCTCCTTTTTCTCTTCAAGAAGAAATTTAGGAAACTTGTTTTGGATGTCGCTTATTTCTGAATATGAGTGTGTAGCAGCTTCATGATCTTTATTCTTAAGTTCGCTCTGGGCTTTGACTATAAGATGCTTTATTGCGTTTTTGTCCTTTTCTGTTGTTGATGTCAACCTGTCTAATTCTGCTTTTACCTCATTCCTGGCCTTATTAAGCTCTGTATAAAGGCCACTGTCCCATTTGAATTTTGAGTCTGAGACCTTATCCCAGAGCTCAAAGTAATGTTTGATGCTGTCAATTTCTCCTTTAGCGCTCCCAGTAACAGGATGTTGTTTTGTATCCTTAGGTTGGATTTCCCTTTCCAAAAATTCATCAATGTCCATTTTACATTAGGTGATGCAGGTACCTTTCCCATAAGCTGCCTATCTTTTCTTCTGGAAGGTTCCTTGAATGTGCTTTTGTGTAAAACTCTTCTTTGATAGAGTTGAGATTTTCTTCAACATATTTTTTCCACAGAGCATCTATTTTTTCATATGGTATATTCCCTGTACCCCCTTTTTTAAAGAACTCTTCCTTTGTAACCCGCTTTTTTGCAGAATCGCTTTTGACTTCAGTCTCTTCTTTTTTTTCTTTACTTATGTAGATGTATGGTGTAGTAAATTTGTACTCTATCCCAAATATCTTTTCTTCAACAAGAAAATCGACTAAAGCCTGCGTGGTTTTGACTGGAATTTTTAGCAGTTGCGCAGCTTCTTCTACAGATATTTTTTTCCTCGACTTTACTAATTCATATAAGTCGTCAGCACTTGTCTTTAAGATACTACCATCCATATTAAAATTACCTCTTTTTTACTAATTCAACCAACTTAAGGGAAAAAGATTTTCATCATATAAAAACTTTGTTTATTTTTTTTGAGTAGTGTCATTAAGGTGGTGGTGGAGGACATATTTGTATTGCACCAAGTGTGCGGTTATACAGGACTAAATGCTCAAAATCAAAATTGTTATTATCAGGATTTATGTCATCTACAGTATATACACAGCCAGCTGAAGTAGTCCAAAATAAGTAGTCTACATAACTTAAGTATATATCTGCAGGCAAGCCTAAACTAACCAATTTGTCTCGATTGACTATGCTTTCAATGCCGCAACAACTTGAAGCAGAGATGTCTTCTGTAAATCTCATCAAAAAGCTCGGAGCATTGCCGTTTTCCCAGTGCACATATGTCCCGTATCCTACATGGTCAGATACATTTTCAATATGCCATTCATCAAATTTTACATCTGATTTGTTTATTTTATTGGCATAAGATCCTCCAGTAATAACCAGATAATATGGATCATCAAAATTTTCGATATTTATCTCTGTTTTTATTATAGCATTTTTATTCCATGATGCAGTTTCTGAGGAAACATTGAATGAAATGTTGGCATCAACATTAACAAACCATGGCCTTATTTGATATATTCGGATATCATGTATTGTAAAATCTGTATCTACATTAAAGGTGTTTTTAGATATATTTTTCACTTTATCGGTCCAATTGATATATGTATTGCCTTTCATTATGTCCTGGCCTATAATGTCATCTATTGGTATGTTTTCGATAGTTCCATTCAATAAAACTTCCTTGAAATTAGCTTGAAGATCAGTGAGAAATTCTTTACGGGTATCCATATAATTGATTAAAGCAATTATTGTTTTTCTTCCTGTTGCCTGTAGTGTTCTTTCCAGATAAACATTTTCTAAATCCAAAATATAGTCATTCACATTTGAAACTCTGGTTTTAATAACAGATATGTCTTTTCTTAAATTTATATCAGAAGGCGTAAACATTATTATAACTGCTGCTATTATGGATATTGACATGAATGTTAAGAACATCCCCTTTTTTCCTAAATGATTTACTGCCATACCAGAACCTCTGCATTGTAAGGGCCGAACATATCTCCGGTTTCCTGGTTAATGCCATAGACTATTTTTTTTGATGGGATAAGGATCCTTGTTGAACTTTTCGAGTCTAAGTGCTCTTCAGTTGGGTCTTTGGGGTATATCAGCTCTTTATTCAGCCGAAACTCAAATATATACTGCTGTGGGAAGGAATTTACTGTCAGGTTTACTATGAATTTCTCAGCTATATCAAGGTTGTCATCTGCGTAAAATTCTGCTATCTGCTGCAATAAAGTATTCTCTGCATTGGTTATCACTCCAGAATCCCATAATTCACCCCCTAAGCCAGCATATTCATTATTTATATCCTTGATTTTGCTGGTTGCAAAAAAATCCATTATATCTTCTGACAAAATTTCTGGTGGCTCCACTTCCGGAACATCCGTATAGAAAGTAAATATCAAAAACGCTCCAATTGCAAGCACCCCCAATGCAAGCACAGAATCAATAAGAAAAAAGTACCCTCTCCTGTTTATGCAGCACCTCTTTTTCATAATACCTTTTTAAAAACAAGTATATAATAATCTTATGTTTTCTGAAGGGTTGGGACACAAAAACCCATCAGAAATTACAATTTTCCGCAACCTATTTAAACCAATCACCTATACAATTATTGTGGCAAAATGGGTGGTGTAGATACTGAGTTAATAGATATAGAGAGCATGTCAGATGCATCTTTGCAAGTTTTTCTTAAAAAAAATGCTATTTCTTTAACTGTTGAAGAAGCGAAAAGAATTACAGAGCTTATAGGCAGAGATCCTACATTAACAGAGCTGCACATCTTTAACATACAATGGTCAGAGCATTCAAGCTATAAAAGTTCAAGAGC
>CAZTBE010000061.1:0-3596 GCA_964611745.1 uncultured Methanosarcinales archaeon
ATTAATGCCCTTGTTGCTGATGATGACCAGGATGGTGTTCCTGATGAATTTGATCTATGTTCTGGTTCTGATACTCATGTAGTAGATCAGTCTGGGTGCAGCTGCGCTCAAAAGAACTGCCCTTCTGATGGTAATGACTGCACTGATGATTGCAGTATCATAAGCAGGCTTCCAGCATGCGTATTTACTAATAATGATGAACCATGTGAAGGTGGTTATTGTGATGGTGGTGAGTGTGTATCTGAAGTTACTCCTATAGCTACACCAATCCCAACATTACAAACAGACGAAATTAAAGAAAAGTGTGGTTTTTACATAGCAAATGTTGCGTCTGGAGCTATAATTTCTACATACAGGTACTTTAACTTGTATATTTCGAGCAATCACGAAGAGTTTATTTCATCTGTGAACAAGCCTGATTGGGTATATTTATCTTCTCCTAAAATTTATCCTAAAGATTCGTATAGTTATGGCGATCCCGTGCTCCTATGGACCGTCATAGCTCCACCTAGAGGAACAGAAAAGGGTATTTATGCTTTCCAATTAAAAATTGCTGATAATAATGGGGATATTAAGGATACTGAAAAAGTTTGTATTAACGTAAGTAATAATGCAGAGAGTATTCAAAACACCGAATTTAAATCTGGTGACACGATAATTGTTGGTGTAATTGATGTTGGAGTAGAAAAGCAGGCTGATTATGAATCACTTCTTGAAGACTTAATTGAAGATGCTACTTCGGGCCAATTTAAGGATAAGGTCGAATATCTAGGGCAAATTGATGCTGATATTGAGGAAATAATTCAAAACAAGAAATTTGATATTTTATTTGATTTTATAAAAAGTTTGGGTAAAAATCCAAATGATTATGATTATATTCTTACTATAGGGCAAGCTGCACCACAAGGATTTGATATGATTGCGCATATGGAAGATGAATTTTTCGATAATATAAAAGGAAAGAATCTAGTGAATTTGCTTCCTGTATCATTTAAGTTTTTTTCTACTCCATTGGTGAGTACATATCTTCATGAAATAAGCCACCCACTAAGCAACAGAGCTGATCTTCCATACGACTTAATATATTCACCACCGACAGCAGGCTATTTAGAGTCTACATTTTATTCAAATGCCTATTTAAGTGAAATAGGATTAGAACCACATGATAGAGGAGTTTATTTGATTGTTGAAGAATTTGGATATCAAGAAACTACACAAGAAGAAAAAATAATTTATCACGTCCATGTTAGAAATACAGGAAAAATAACAGATACCTATACTATAAGCATAGATAATGATATTTCTAATGAAGAAAGTGTTGTAACTTCTTCAGATATTCCAAATAAAGGGGAAATAGATAAACAAGACATAATGCCTATAAATAAGGCATCCATAACTTTTGATGGGAAACAAACTGTAACCACATCAGTGAATTTAATGCCAGACCAAGCCAAAACATTGATTCTTGAGATAGATGCTACTAAACTTAATTCTGGACTATATGGATTTGAAGCCACTGTAGAATCAACATCAAACAATGTAAAAATAGATTTTGATAAACTGGGGATGTATGAACTAGGTTCTTCAGACTTCTATAACACTATATTTAAAAAAGAGAATGTGGGGGATATTAGCGGTGGGCTATTCGAAGTCAAAGGTGCCAAAACACCTGTTCCAATATATCAACAACATTCATTAGAATGCGGCTCTCAATGCGGCTCAACTAAATGCCCATCTTATGAAACATGCATAACTGAATATCCTGATGATGAGGGTATTGATGTTTATGAAACAAATACATGCATACTTTCTTCTGAATGCGGTGCAACCTGCAATGAATGGGTGGAAAAATACTCCAATATTCTTACTATAGGTATACAAGATGAGCCTTGTTCGGGATTTGCAAATTGCGCTGAAATTGAAAGAGATGATTTTGGTGTTGAAGTGCCATGTGAAGATGGTTATCTGTGCGTTGGAGAGTGTGCAGTTCCATTACCACAATGCACAACACTAGCTCTTAGCTGTAGTACTGTTGTAGATAATAACATACAAGTGAGATGGAATGGTGTAGATGCAGCAAAATATAATTTAGAATGGCGTAAAGAAGGATTAAGCTTTGATGAAGGATGTACAGGCAATAATCCGGCAGAATGTGGTTATACTACAACAGAAGGCACTAATGTATTATCATTAGATCTTGAAAAAGACAAAAAGTATGATTTTAGAGTAAGAACAGAACAAGCAACTACATGCAAAGCTCCTGGAGAATGGTCAACAACAGTTACCTGCAATATTTCATCATCAATCTTTGATGTTTATTTATTACCCATAAATTATAATGATCACAACGACTTCAAAACAAGAACAGACACAATGACTTCTTATTTCTTACGATATTCACCATTTTCTGAATGCACTAGTAGAGTTAACTTCGTAGTTCCTGATGAAGATAAATTTGAACAAGCAAGGAGTTCAGAAGAATGTACAGGAATACTCGATGAAGATGTATTAACTTCAATTCCAAATTGCGCTTCTGTTTTATATCCGGAATGGGATGCAGAAAGTTTAGTTGGAATTGCGGAAGAAAAGATAGGCTCTTCAAGTCAAGGAATATCAGGACCTAGAGGAACTTTCCGACTAGACAGAGGAACTCAATTTGCATTTATTGACGGTGGCAGACCCGGATATGATGGAGACATTTTAGGAGAGGATACTTTCTTGCATGAATTAGGACATGGTTTTGGTGCATGTGAAGAATTCTCAACTAGGCAATGGAACGTTCAAAATAAGTTTTATCAAGGTATTTTTGATGTAAGCTGTCCCAACTCTGATCCATCTGACAAACCCCGGATGAAATTTACATCTGATGGAACTAATGATGCTATAGTATACTCTAAAGAAAATACTTGTTTAAATATACTATCTGGTGATGAGTGTGGCACTTTGAACTGTCGAAGTTGTGGTTCCGTTTCCAGAGAAGATCCAAACAAGAGAACTGTATATGGTGCCAGAAGTCATTTAAGGCTAGGACTAAGTTCAGAATTTTACAACCATATGGCAACAGTTGCCAACGAAAAATTTGGCTGTGAAGCAAGGACAGACCATCCGGATGCACAATTAGATGAACTTGATTTATCTAAAATATTTCCAACAATTAATATTGAAGACGGTTCTGATATTATAATATCTGATAATCCAAATTATAAACTTGGAGAAAGTGTAGTATTTTCTTCAAATATAGATTTTTCCGATGTAGAAGCATGCAACTGGAAAATTTATGAGATAGATACTTTTGGAAATGAGGAATTTGTAGTCAGACAGGAACGTAGGTTGGACGAAATGATTAGAACAGACGAGAAAAAAGATTTTAATTTCTTGGCAAACGTATGTGGACAAGAAATTGGATTCGGTCCTGGCATAGTAGATTGGCCTACATCCGTTGCTTATCTTGGAATAAGGTTTAAAGACAGTACACATAAAATCTATAGATCGCAAACTTTCGGTAATGTAAATCAACAAACTGATGGTTGCGAAAATAAACCCGATAAAGGTTTTACTGTCCAATGTCCGGACGGATTTACATCAACATGTACTCA
>CAZTBE010000062.1:0-3516 GCA_964611745.1 uncultured Methanosarcinales archaeon
GAGATATAGAAGGGGCAACAAGAGAGGCATTAAAACAGATAGATGGAAGCTATGCCTTAGGAGTTATCTGTTCAAAAGAGCCGCAAAAATTAATAGCAGCAAGAAACGAAAGTCCGCTAATTATAGGTTTAGGCAAAGATGAAAATTTTATTGCATCCGATGTGCCTGCAATCTTGAAATATACAAATAAGGTTATTTATCTGGAAAATAAGGAAATAGCTGTTTTGGAAAAAAACAATGTTGCAGTAAAAGATATTGAAGGAAATAAAATTGACAAAAAAATAAATAAAATAGATTGGAGTCCTGAACTAAGCGAAAAATCAGGCTATGACCATTTTATGCTGAAAGAAATATTTGAGCAGCCAAGGGCAATAACTGAAACTTTGAACGGAAGGATAGAAAATGGAAATATAAATTTGATTGATGAAATAAATCTGAGCAAAGAACAGTTAAATAAGATTGATAGGATAATAATTGTTGCCTGCGGAACTTCATGGCATGCTGCTTTATTAGGGGAGTTTATGCTGGAAGAGCTGGCAAAAATTCCAGTAGAGGTTGAGTATGCCTCTGAATTCAGGTATAGAAACCCTATACTAAATGGAAATACTTTGGTGATTGCAATCTCCCAGTCAGGAGAAACTGCTGATACCTTGGCAGCTATTAGAGAAGCTAAAAAAAGGAATGCTAAAGTCCTTTCAATAGTTAACGTTAAAGGAAGTTCTATTGCCCGTGAATCAGATTCTGTTTTATATACATACGCAGGTCCTGAGATAGGGGTTGCTTCTACAAAAGCATTTACTGCTCAACTAGTTGTTTTGTATCTGTTTACTTTGTTTATGAGCAATATAAAAAAATCATTGGATGATGAGAAGATAAAAGATCTTATGGAAAAATTAAGAAGATTACCATTGCAAATAGATGCTTTGCTTGATGACAAAGAAATCAAAAAAATAGTTGATGTTTACAAAAACAAGGAAAATGCATTGTTTTTAGGCAGAGGAGTAAATTTCCCTATAGCTTTAGAAGGAGCTTTAAAGCTAAAAGAAGTCAGTTATTTGCATGCAGAAGGGTATCCTGCTGCAGAGATGAAGCACGGCCCTATTGCCTTGATTGACAAAAACATGCCGGTTGTCTTCATAGCAACAAAAGACGATTACACTTACAAAAAAATATTAGGGAATATACAGGAAGTAAAAGCAAGAAACGGCATTGTAATAGCAATTGCAACAGAAGGAGATGATGAAGTTGGCAAATTAGCTGATTATGTCATTTACATCCCAAAAACACTGTATATCTTGAGTTCTATCTTGGCTGTAATTCCTCTGCAGCTGTTGGCTTATTATGTTGCTGTTGACAGGAATTTAGACCCCGATAAGCCAAGGAATCTTAGTAAGAGTGTTACTGTAGAGTAAATACAGATAGAAAGGTTTATATAGTACAATAATTTATTCTTATATGATGAAAATGAGTCTAGATGAAGAAGTTGATGCAATAGACCAAGCGGAAAGGAATTATGAAATACTCGATAGTATCGGAATAGAACGAAAACAATCAGAATCTGAAATTCCACTTTCCCTACCTCAAATATCTGGTGAATTTATGATCTTACAGCATCCTTATTCTCATGCAATTAACGAAATGGGTGGGGCTCTTCAGCTGTATGCCTTAGAGCCTCCTGAATTAAAGTCCGGTCCTGATTGGCCTCAGTTTGAATCAAACGCTACTGAAATCCTGGAAGAAGGCGGTGGCCTTACATTCGATAGAAGAGCTGCTGATGGTGGCTGGATTAGGCATATTTCACGCTATATTCCTGAGAATACTACAGTACAAGTTAGCGGTCGTGCATGGGAAGCGCGCCTGATTGATTATGCTAAGCAGATTATTCCAATAGTCCAAAAAGCTTTAACGTTAGAAGACGACCATCCAAATGTAGGAATGATGCATGAAGAATTGCAAAATCTTGGTACATTTACTCAAGCTTACTGGATAGGTAAAACAAAAGGAATAGAAGAGCTCAGAAAAGTTGCACCTGCGCTTGCGCAAGGTCAATTTCTGCAATATTAGACTAAATAAATATTAATTTTAATAATGATGTAAACATCAAAAAACCTCTTCCTTAAAAATATCTCATCCCTTAACAGAACCATTACCTTCAATTCTTCTATAAACAAAATAAATTACAACAAGATAAACAAAATAAAACAGGACTTCCAGCAAGGAAGGGTTTCCATTATAACCTAATAGCCCTTTTAGAAAGACTCCAATTCCTCCTTTTTCATGCAATAAAGGATAGACTCCTTCAGTTGTTACAGCTGGGTTTATGTCCCAGACTTCTTCTATAACATATGGTATTACTGCAGCTTCCTGGAATTCATGGATTCCATGAGCGACTAAACCTGCTGCAAACAGAATTAATACGATGCTTGTAACATTAAAGAATGCTTTTATGTTTATATTCTTGCTCCAGACAAATATTGCATAGCCTAAGATAATTGCTGCAATAATCCCCAGTAAAGCTCCTAAAATATTATTTTCTGCAGAAACAAAACTGGCAGCACCAAGGAAAATTACAGTTTCAATACCTTCCCTGAAAACTGATATAAAAACAAGAAAAAACAAGCCAGCCCTATGCTGCTCATCAATTTCCTTATCAACTTTTTCATGCAGATTAACTATTATATGCTTTTGGTTTGACATCCAGACAATCATAAATGTGATTAAAAAGGCAGCAAAAAGCATTGCTACTCCTTCAAAAATCTCTTCAGCCCTGCCGGTAAAGCCTCCGGCAAGCATACTAAACAAGAAAGCTCCTATTACACTTGCAATAATAGCTGAAACAATACCCAAATAGACAATATTATTGTATTTTATCTTTTTTGTCTTGATAAGATACGCTAATATGATCCCTATTATCAAGGCAACTTCTAAAGTTTCCCTGAATGTGATTATAAAGCTTGATATCATTTTAAGCTATTGGCTTGCCGTGCGGGCAGCTTTTTGTATCTTTTATTAGCTTTGAGATTGAGTTTATCGAATCATTGCTGAAAGCATGCTCTAACCTATGAGCTTCTTCATGTATTGTTTTATGGTTTATTTTCAGAGTTTTATCCAGGAACGCTTCTATAATCCTATGTTTCTTGGTTATTGCTCTTGATTCATATAATCCTTTTTTTGTAAGCTTGATTTTTCCATAATGGGTTGTATGAATAAGCCTTTCTTTCATCAGCTTTCTTAGCATCTCAGAAACAGTAGGCTTGGATATCTCAAGGTATTTAGATAATTTAATTGAGTTTATACCCTCTTTTACATCTTTTTTATCTTCCTGAAGATGGTATATTGCCCTTAGGTAATTCTCTTTTGTTTGTTTAATCATAAAAGTTAGGTGAACCTAACTTATATATAAATGTTTTGATTGTATAAAAAATAATTAAATAAAAAATAAAGAAAATCAGCCCTTTACAGTAAACCTCTTCTCAATCCTCAATATATCGCTTGGCACTTTTATATTAAATTTGA
>CAZTBE010000063.1:0-3506 GCA_964611745.1 uncultured Methanosarcinales archaeon
ATAATAAGCATTAAAAGTTTTAAGAATTGATTAAAGGTTTTAGACTAAAAATTAATCAATTCTTTTTGCGCTGTGTCTATACACAGTATGTTTTCCTTTGCCTGTATGCGCTTGAACTCTGGGTTAAGCCTTATGTATGCTATATTGTTTACATATTTCTTCATTAACGGGATTCCTTTTTCTACTAATCTTGCCAAATACTCACTTACAACATAGTTAGGAAGGGCTGTTTTTCTGCTGATATCTGTGCAGGAAACAAGGCCTTTTTCGTCCTCTAGAGCGTAAATTACCAAGAAAACGTGCTGCTCTGTCTTTGTCAATGGCTTTATATCAAAGCTTTTTTCTGTTGAACTGAAATGAGAATGCTGTTGGAGGAAGATTTCTATTGATTCTACACGCTCTGCAAGTTTTTCTAATTTGTCGTTGATCTCATTCATGCATCCATAGCTTGTTTGTATCTCGCTTGTATTTTCATTTAAAGCCTCTAAATGCCCGTCTAGCTCGTTTTTAATGCTTTTTAATGCTTCTTTGAACTGCATATCAATGTCTTTAGGTCTTTTTGAGAAATATCGCTTCCTTTGCTTAAAAAACTCGTCAAAAATCATTACCACCCCAGAATTCTGTTGAATGGGGTTGTTTAAATAGATTTATATTTTGTAAAATATTAGTTTTAATATAGTTATTGCTCTTTTAATTGCTTGTAAAGGTAGTATTTTTGCTTTCCTTTTTTTACTATTCCTATATCATCCAATGCTTCTATCTCGTCTAAAAGCCTGTAAAAAGAGCTTTTTGAGCACAAACCCTGATCATAAACTACCATGTCTTTTAGTTGCAAGGCTCCTATTTGAGTGTATTTTCTTATGTAGGAAAGCATTAGCTGCTTTACATATTCTTTTGAGTTTCTTGTTACTCTCTTTACTACTTTGTCCCTTATTGTGGCTTTTCTTTGCTCTTCTAATTGTGTAAGCCTTTGTTCTACTTCATGCATTTCTGGGTGTGTTTGAGGCATATAAGGCTCACTTCTTTCTTTAGAAATACCGTCTATTCGCTCATTCACCATCTTTAACCTTTCCATGATGTTGTCAAATGAGTAATAAGTGTCTATGATTTTTCTTATATCTTCGGGTTTTTTTGGGATGTATGAAAGCTCCAGTTTTAGCTGTTTTATCTGGCTTTCCTGGTCCAGGTCTTTTTGATGCAGATAGTTGAGCCACTGGAAGAGTTTTTGGGTGTCGTTTTTTACATTAGAAAATGATCTTATCAAAAGGTTTTGCACCTGGGAAAGTTTTTTTTCTGTGCTTGATTGTTTTTTTATCCAGAACATATTTACTTCGTTAACTAGATTTTATTTAAATTTTTCGTTTTTGTGGGACTATATTGGGAATATTATGGGATACGTTTGGGAATATAATAAGACGAAAGGTTTAAATATTTGGGAATAAATTGGGATTATATTGGGAATACAATGGGACTAAAATGGGAATGAGACTGAAAATTTACCGTCGAGAAGAGGCTGGGAATGAGACTGAAAAGAGATTCAAAATAAAAAAGGTTCAATAAAAAAATTCAATTGGATAAAAATAATTAATAATCAAAAAATTGCAAAAAATAAACGATACTTGAATCAAAAATGAAGGTTTTTAAAATCAGGGTCATTAGCGGTTTTAGGCAAATGCCACTTCGTGGCATTTTGGCCTCCCCATTAGGTGTTATACCGCATGATATAGCCCACCCCTACAGTGAAGGGGCTGAAAGTGAGGGCTGTGAGTGGCTCCAGAAGGCCTATAGGAGGGGCCCAGAAGGGCTAAAATAGGGTAAAAATGGCAAAAAGTGAGAGTTCATATAGGGGTAATATAGGACCTATAGGATCTAAAAAGGCCTTGGCAGTGCTTTTATCTAGTCTGGAAGGCTTTAGAAGCCCCAAAGTGAGGGTTGAGCAGTATGCTACAGATGCTGAGATAGCTGCCGAAGTGCTCTGGAATGGGTTTATGAAGGGAGATATAGGAAAAGTGAGTGTTGATCTAGGGTGTGGTACTGGAATACTGGGTATGGGGTTATTGGCTCTTGGAGCTGAGAAAGTCTATTTTGTTGATTTTGACAAGAAAGTGATGGATATCGCTAAGGCAAATATGGCTAAAATGGAAAGTGAGGGCTACACAGCTGGAAAGGCTGTTTTTATGCTGCAGGATGTCAATGGCTTCAATGAGCAAGTTGATCTTGTATTTATGAACCCCCCCTTTGGAGTCAAAGTGAGACATATGGACCGGATTTTTCTAAAAAAGGCGTTTGAAATCGGTAAAGTTGTTTATAGTTTTCATAAATCTGATACAAAAAAATTTGTGGAGAGCTTTTCTAAAGATAATAACTTCAAAATTACTGATGTTTTTGACTTTAATTGGCCTTTGAAAGCTACAATGAAGCATCATACTAAGAAAATTAAGAAGATTGGAGTAAGCTGCTTCAGGATGGAGCGTGTATAAGTTATTTTTTAGTTTGTCGTCGAGAAAAATAGTTCAATAAATAAAAAATTCAATGATAAAATTAACAAAAATTTAAAAAATAAAATAATATTTCAATAAATAATGGAAAATAATTAAAATTCGATGAAAAAGAAGAGTAGTTTACAATAAAAAACTAAAAAACAATTAAAATTCATCAAAAATACAATAAAAATTATAATAAAAATAAATTAATGAAAAGACAGCGGAAACAGAGTTTCCTGGGATTTGAAAATCCATAGAATTTTCAAAACCTTTTTAAAGAAATTCGAGTTGCTGGTTGCTATGGAAATCAATGTTCTGGAAGATAAGAAAAGCAGGTTTGTTTTTGAAGTTGAGGGCATGGGCCATACTTATCTCAATATTCTAAAGAATGAATTATGGAATGACAGCCATGTTAAGATAGCTACATATGTAATAAAGCACGCTCAAGTTGGCAAGCCTAAGCTTATTCTGGAGACTGACGGAGAAGAAAGCCCAAGAGCTGCTTTGACTAGTGCTGCAGGAAGGCTAAAGAAGTCTAGCGAGAAGTTCAAGAAGGAACTTGCAGCAGTAAAATGAGCTTTTTCTTAGGTTTTTAAGGTCTGAAGAGCCAGAATTTTAGGGTTTTAGAGGCTCTATAAAACAAAAGTATTATAAATCTGATAGTGCCTAATTCCAATATGAGCTTTATCAGAACTAAGAAAATTAGTGGTAAAGAGTATGCTTATCTTGTTTCTAATAAATGGTACAAAAGGAGGCATAAGGGGAAAAACAAAGGTCCAAGGCAGAAGGTTTCTAAGTATTTAGGAAGGGTTTATTATTTCAATAAGGTAAATGACAAGGATTTTCTCACTTTTAAGAATATCAAGGATCTAGAGCAATATTTGAAAAATAACCACAATAATAAGAATCAAATATTTAAGGATTTGGTGGAGTGGGAGCTTTTTAGGCATAATGTGGATAAAGAAGAATTTACAATAGATTTTGGCAATAAAAAAATAATGAAAAATAATAAAATGGTTAGTC
>CAZTBE010000064.1:0-3469 GCA_964611745.1 uncultured Methanosarcinales archaeon
TTGCCTTATTTCTCTAACCAATTCTGTGCCTTTTTCTCCTATGTCGTCCAATCTTCCAAGAAACGGGCTTACAAGATAGGTTCCTGCTTTTGCTGCAAGTAAAGCCTGATTTGCTGAGAAAACTAAAGTGGTGTTGACTTTTATTCCTGATTTTGTCAATGCCCTGCAGGCTTTCATGCCTTCCGGAGTCATTGTAACTTTTATGACGATGTTTTTATGTATTTTTGCAAATTCTTTCCCTTCTTTTACCATTCCTTTTGCTTCTAGGCTTATTGTCTCTGCACTTACTGGTCCGTTAACTATTTTTGTTATTTCTTTTAGTGTCTGGACATAATCACGGCCTTCTTTCATTATTAATGTGGGATTAGTTGTTACGCCATCTAATTTTATCCACTCATTGGCCTGTTGGATCTCACTAATGGAAGCAGTATCAAGAAAAATCTTCATTTTAGTATCTCCAATATTTCATTATTATTTATTTTATATTTTATTTTAATTGTTTTTAATATTATTGTTTTTTTATTTTTTCTTTTTAATAGCTCTTTTTACTTTCTCAGCAATATGCTTTGCGCTTAAACCATATTTATCATATAATTCATCATATTTTCCTGATTCTCCGTATCTGTCTTCCATGCCAATTCTTTTTATTATGCATGGATAATTTTCTGACAGAACTTCTGCTACTGCGCTTCCTAATCCTCCTATAATATTATGGTCTTCTGCTGTTATTACGCAATTGGTCTTTTTTGCTAAATCGATTATTAACTTTTTGTCAATAGGTTTTATTGTATGTATATTTACAACACAGATATCTATTCTATCTTTCTTTAATAAATCATAGGCTTTTAGGGATTCGTGGACCATTGTTCCTGTTGCAAAAATTACTGCATCTTTTCCTTTTTTTAGTATTTCTCCTTTTCCAATTTCAAATTTATAATTATCCTCATGTATAATTGGTAATGGGTTCCTTAGTAATCTCATGTAACTTGCTCCATTATAATCTGCAAGCACGTGGACTGCCTTTTTTGTTTCTATGTAATCGCATGGTTGTATAACAACCATGTGCGGTAAAGTCCTGTAAATTGAAATATCTTCTATGGATTGTGCGCTTTTTCCGTCTTCTCCTGTAAAAATTCCTGCATGGCTTCCTGCTATCTTAACATTAAAATTATTTCTGGATACTATATTTCTTACAAATTCAAATGCCCTTTCGCTGAAAACTGCAAAAGTGCTTGCAAAAGGTATTTTTCCAGAGACTGAAAGTCCAGCTGCAATGCCAATCATGTCCTGCTCTGCAATTCCTGCAGTAATATATCTATCAGGGAATTGTTTTCCAAAACTTTCTGCTTTAGTACTATCTCCTAAATCTGCATCTACAACAACCACATTGGGATTTTTTCCCCCTATCTCTACTAATGCATCCCCGTAACCTTCTCTTGTTGCTTTTGGTTCCATTTTAATTTGTTTTCTAAATTTGATGTGAAATTCTCGTTTCACTCGGGTGTCATCTGGTTCGGCTTTTCTGTTATAACTAATGGCTGACATTCCCCGTAAGGGACATCCCCCTTGTCAGCTTAATGTTTAACATTAATAGCCTCACAAATTGATGACACCTTCAATTTCACATCAAATTTTATTTACTTTAGCTTTTCATCAATTTTTCTTAATTCTTCCATTGCCTGCTTGAATTGCTCATCGTTAGGAGCTTTTCCATGAAACTTATGATTCAATTCCATAAAAGAAACTCCTTTTCCCTTTATTGTGTTTGCCACAATCATTACGGGTTTTTCTTTTACATTGTCGGCTTTGTCTAATGTGTTGACAATCTCTTCCATATTATGTCCATCAATATCAAAAACATGAAAGCCAAAAGCTTTCCATTTGTCTGGTGCAGGATCTATGTTCATAACGTTTTTTGTTTTTCCAGTTTCCTGTACCTGGTTTTTGTCAAGAATAACAACTAAATTGTCCAGTTTATGGTGTGCAGCTGCCATTGCAGCTTCCCAGACAGCACCTTCCTGGCTTTCTCCATCTCCAATCAAAACATAAATTTTGTATTCTTTATTATCAAGTTTTCCTGCTAATGCAAGACCATTTGCAAAACAAACTCCTTGTCCTAATGAACCTCCTGCGAAATCCACTCCCGAGACTTTAAGTTCTGGGTGCCCTTGTAGGCGGCTGTTTATTTTCCTAAATGTTTCTAATTCTTTTTTTGGAAAAAATCCCTTCATTGCTAATGCCGCATAATAAGCAGGAGATGCATGGCCTTTGCTCAAAACAAATCTATCTCTGTCTTCCCAGTGTGGTTTTTTTGAATCTATCCTTAATTTGTAGAAATATAACGCTGCTAATATATCTGCTTCTGATAAGGAGCCTCCAGGGTGGCCTGATTGAACTCTATGAATCATTATTAGAGACTCCTTTCTTATTTCGTTTGCTATTTTCTTTAATTCCGAGACACGCGAAAATCGAAGATTTTCGGTGTCCTGAAAATCTTTGATTTTCATGATTCTATTTTTACTCATTTTAATGATATTATGAGTAAGAAGTATTTATTTTATAAGTCTTTTGTTTAATAAAATAAAAAATAATATAAGAAATATGTTTAATGTTTCCTTAAAATTTCATTTGCTGGTTTCATAGTCTTCCATGCTGTATCAAATAGGTTCTCTAGTGCACTCGAAAAGAAAGGAGTGTTGACCCATATGCCTACATCATAAGTTGGATGTACAGAGTTATCATCCATTATCATAAAGATGATTTCCTTACCATCAACAAGTACAAATCTTGCTTTACTGTCGATGTTTCTTACTTCAGCTACTCCAGATACATCTTTTACTGCAGCTAATGTTTCTTTTGTCAATGGTGCTGCAATCCTTATTTTTACACCGCGTTTCTTTAGCTTTTCAAATGTTGGCTTAAATCCTTCTATCTTTCTCATTAAGCCTTGGCTTGTAGTCATTATTGAAACAGACTCTTCTGCATTCCTTATTGTAAGTTCGAGATGGTTGTATAAGTTATGTCTTCCTTTTAATGAGCCTGACAAATCAGCTGGCTCTACTAACTCAACTCCTTGTGTATGCAGTGTATTCAATTCACCTATCACTTCTGTCTTCTTGAGGTCCTCAAGTTTTGTTATTTGCTCTTTTGCGTAGTCATTCACGTTTTTCTTGACTCTTTCCAAAACCTCTTTAGGAGGAACAGCAAGGTATTTTATTGGCTTGCCTAGTTTCATAACAACAAACCCTTTTTTTTCTAAGCTTTCTAATACATCATAACTTCTAGAACGTGGAACGTTAGCTATATCAGAAAGCTCTCCTGCGGTGGAAACTCCACGGCTTAATAGAGCTGTCCATATTTTTACTTCATACAAATTTAAAGAAAAATATCTTCTTAACTTACTTAAAAATTCTTCTTTTACTATCATTGAAACCTACCCCCCTTTTTTTATTAAAAGGGGACAAATGAA
>CAZTBE010000065.1:0-3130 GCA_964611745.1 uncultured Methanosarcinales archaeon
GTGAAGCACATTGTCAGGATTATGCGTAGGAATGAGAGCTAAGTTTTAGGTTTAAAAGTTTTAAAGAAGGGTTTGGTGATAGGAATTTAGAAAAGTTCAAATAATTTTCTATGATTCATTTTGTCTTTTGTGAATTATTCATCTTTTAATTTTCTTTTTTTGAAGTAAGTTATGTAAAACATAAACAATCCTAATAATATCAACCCTATTCCATATGCTACATAATTAAGGGATAAAACCAAAATACCACCTAATATGGTAGTTATTGATGTTACTTTCCAAAAAATTCGAACCACAAATTTACCATAAGCAGTATCTATCATTTCTGTTTTATCTTTTTTAGTGTAACGCAAATGTCCTTTGTCCACATCTTTTTGAAAATTTTTTAATTCTGATAATCTGATTTCGGGGAATTGGTAACCAGTATGGCCACAATGATTGCAAATATACATTAAAGGCAAAGCACCAGTTTTCTGGAGAATAGAAGATTTATCGCGAGTTACATTTATAAATTTGCACTTCGGACAAACTTTGACATATTGCTCTTTCTTCTTTTTTTTATTTTTTGGCATTGATTTTTTACTGCATGTATTGTATTTAAAGTTTTCTAAATATTTTTGCAAAGTTTTATATAAAGATTGTTATAGGACTTTTTGTCTAACTAAATTTGACTGATGGCATGGCTTTTGTATGTGATCTTAGTTTCATAACTACCCTAAAGTAATTAAAAACAGAAAAATTTAAATAGTCGATATGCTCTCCTGGTTATTATGATGATAAAGTCTATATTCGGGCTTATGGCAGTAATGGCTATTTTGCTAAGCCAATTAGTTCTGGCAAACTTGGATCCAATTATAATCGATGATCCAATCCCGACTGAGGATCCAATACCAATCCCCGAGCCTGAACAACCTGATGATCCAATCCCATCAACTGAGGATCCGAATTTAATAGATTTTGAAACAAGATCTTATTCCGGGCATAAACGAAGTTTTGATTACCAGATATCTGTGACTAAGCTGTCGCAGAATGGCAAACATGCAGTTTTCGCCTATAGTATTGGAATTTGTGAACTCAGTTCACCAGGGGGTCCTTGTCCAAGTTTTGCTTCTTTAAGTAGCGAAGGTAAAGTTAAAGTGTCGAGAAAGCATGCAGGTGAGGTGTGGGTCATTAAGGATGAATTAGTAAAAACCAAACTTTATCCCAACTTTGGGAAATTAAAGATAGATGGTTATCCAAGGGTATTTGTCAAACCACCAGTTAAGTAATCTTTTCTAATTTTGATTTTTACTCAAGCTTATTTTTTCTTTCTAAATATAAAGCAAGATACTGCTTACCACAATTTGCTCAACAAATTGGCTTTAACGATAACTTTAAAAACAAAAGATTAATTCTTATGAAGAGAATGGAGTGTTGCTCCTAGCATGGGATTTAAAAAACATGAAGCTGTGGGGTAACCTGGCTAGCCTTTCTGGTTTGGGTATGGGAAGAGTAGACGCTTCGCGTCTAAAGACCAGATGATCCCGGTTCAAAAAGTCCCGTCAGAAGCAATATCCTGCTACTGGGGCTGTGAAAGTCCGGGCAGCCCCATTCAAAACATGAAAAATGGTAAACACAAAAATAGAAAAATTAGGTTCTGCAAAAAGGTTTGGAGCAAGATATGGCTCTAAGCCAAAACATAAGTTTGCTAAAATAGAAAAGGAGCAGAGAAAAAAACATAAATGCCCATACTGCAATAATTTCAAAGTCAGGCGTGTATCAATAGGAATATGGAATTGCAGGAAATGCAACTCAAAGTTTACCGGAAAAGCATACACTATTGCAAAAACTATAAGCTTTGAAAAAACTCCGGTTGAAGCAGAAGAAAATACAGGTAAAGTCCAATCAGAAAAAACTGAGGAATTAGACAAAGTTAAGGAAGAGGTAGCATAAAATGATGGAATACAAATGTTTTCAATGCAATAAAAAGATTTCCCAGGATTACCTGAGGAAAAGAATAAGGTGCCCTTACTGCGGCAGCAAGATACTTTTTAAGTCAAAAAGCGTTGTTACAAAAGTAAAGGCAAGGTAAAAATGGCAGACGTTTCTAAGGAATCGGAACAGAAAATAAGTCAACTGCAGATGCTTGAGCAAAGTATGCAAAATCTCTTAATGCAAAAGCAGCAGTTTCAACTGCAGCAGGTAGAGATTGAATCTGCACTTAAAGAACTGGAAAATGTTGATGAAGCCTATAAGATTGTAGGGAATATAATGGTTCTATCCAAAAAAAATGACCTTAAAAGTGATTTAGAGTCTAAAAAAGAAGTTATAGGGCTAAGGATAAAAAATATGGAGAAACAAGAAAGCCAAGTTAGAGAAAAAGCTTCTAAACTGCAAAGTGAAGTTCTAAAGGAGATGAAGCAAGATTAAACTAAAAATGGAACATAAAGATATAGGCAATACAGAGCCATTACTAGAAGAATTAAAAGATGATGTCACTGTTCCAAAAAATGTTAGGTTAAAGATAGAAAAAGTAATTGAAGTTCTTAACAGCGATTTAGAAACACCAATTAAAATTAGCAAAGCCCTTAATGAATTAGAAGTAATAGCTGATGATGTGAATCTGCAGTCCTATACAAGAACGCAGGTGTGGAATGTTATAAGCATATTAGAGAAGATAAAATAATAATGAAACTTGCACATCAAATCAAGATAAAAGTCTTTTCTTACGAAAAAAATAATGAGGATGATAAGCTAATTCTTGATAAATTATTAAAATTATTTCCATTTGACCTTAAAGATGAGAAAATAGAGCTCAATAAAACAGAAGCATTAGGATTTAATGAAAAGAATATAACAATCTTTGAAGTGATTTTGGCAAAAGAAAAGCATATCAATAATTTTTTGGATAATCTGAATAAAAATATTGATGAAGAGCAGAAAAAACTGATTCTTTCTCAATTAGAATCAAGGTTAGATGACAATCTTGATTTTTTCCTTAGGTTTGATAAGGATGAATATCTGAAAAATGATAAATTAAAGCTTACAGACTCTGGAGATTGTTTTCATATTGAAATGAGTGTAGCTGCTTTTCCCAAGAAGAGGGAAATAGCTTTAGGTATTGTTAAAGAGATTTTTGGGTAATTCTAAT
>CAZTBE010000066.1:0-2908 GCA_964611745.1 uncultured Methanosarcinales archaeon
TAGCAGTTACAGTTCCAGAAACATCCAAAGCAGTTGTAGGATCAGTCTTCCCAATCCCAACTCTACTTGAAGTATTATCAACAAACAAAGTATCTTGGGCAACAGAAACATTTCCGGTAATGTTCAATGTCCTGTTTCCGGATTTTATATTAGCAACAAACAAATCCAAAAACCTTTTGCTGTAATTTCCTAATAAAGAAAATAAATCTTTTGTAGGAATAAAGCTCTCATTTATCTCAACATCATAAATTGCTACAATAGCCCCGTCAATTAAAATATCTTTTGCAAACTGGCCAGAGCCTTGATCACTCCCAGAAGCAACTAAGGTAACTCCCCCCTCACTATAACCGCCACCAACAGTAAGGTCAGAAGTTGTTTGTATTGTAATGTCATTATCTATTTGGCTATCAGTTAAACTTCCACTAATATTTCCTGCTCCTAAAGTTCCATAGATAGATCCTACAACAAAAAGATCAGTTGTAATATTTGTGTTGCCAACAACATGCAATGTTGCTGTAGGACTTGTAGTATTAATTCCAACCCTTCCATAGCCATCAATCCTCATCCTCTCAACTAAACCTTGTGGAAAATCAGTTATTTCATTACCCCTGGTAGAGAAAGCCAAAGCCGAAAGCTCAGAACTATTAGTAGCATTATACAAAACAGCAGAAATATTAGCCAAATTCTCTAGCTGAGAAGCACTATCACTAGCCCTGAATAATATAGAAACACCAACACCTCCAGTTGAATTAGTGCTCTTCAAAACATGGTCTAAAGTAATAACATTAGCAACAGAAACATTAAAGTTATCAGAAGCGTTTATGTGCAATATAGCATTAGCAGTTACTTCATTCCCCAAAATAGTTAAAATATTATCAGGTGTTATTGTCCCTATACCTATTAAACCTCCAGAACTAACCCTTAATCTCTCTGTGCTTGAAGTGTTTAAAACTATATTTCCTGTTTGTGAATTTAGATACAAATCAGCAAATGCAACATTAGTCAAAATCAAAGTAACAGCTATGAATAATAATAAAGTAAGTATTTTTTTAGAATTATTTTTTAATTGTTTTTTCTTTATTATTGGAGTGTCAATTATTGTATTTTTTTTATTAATAAATTTGTTTTTTATTATTGAATTATTCAAAATTGTATTATTAGTATTATTGTTGCCAAAATTATTCTCTTTTGCAATTTTTATGGTATTATATTTCATTGTATTCAACCTAGCCTTATTATAACAGTCCCATTAACCTTTTCAATAAAATCCAAAGATGGCTGCAGAGGTTCTATTATCTCATCTTCAAAATTCTCAGGTTCCAAATAAACAAAATCAATGAGCTTCCTTACCTCTCCAAGACTTAAACTGGTTACATCAGCAACCTGGCTTATGATAAAGTTCTCATCTACACTATACAATGTAAATTCTAAAACAGAAGTTTCTTCAGCTATAGTATCATTTAATCCAGTGGATGTTTCATTAGAAATTATATTATTATTTGTTTCATTACTGATTAAATTACTATCATTTAAATCATTGTTTTCCTCTCCTATTGTAGGCAGTGATGGTGTAGTGTTGCTTAGTATATTGCCCAAATCTGTCTCCAGGCCAAACTCATCCACAAGATTTCCGGTTATTAGATTAATGCTTTGATTGCTAACATTATTTGAATTGTTAGTCTGATTATTGTTATTTGCTGATAAATTAATCAACCCAAGAATTTTATTTAATCCGTTAATCCTTATTTTTGTCCTACTATTTTCAAAATCAATTTCAGCTTTTATATCAATGCCTTTTTCCTTGCCATACCCGCTGTATAAGTAATCATCAAAATCTTTTCTTACCCCGCGAAGCATCCACGAAAACCCTATATTGCTGTTCGGATTTATACTTTTAACAGTAAAATAATCTTGTGTTTTCTCAGCAACATATATGCCCCTAGTTAATCCCTCAGCAGACAAAAACACATTATAACCAGAAATTAGTTCTCTTAA
Source organism: uncultured Methanosarcinales archaeon (assembly GCA_964611745.1). Classification (GTDB taxonomy): domain Archaea; phylum Nanobdellota; class Nanobdellia; order Woesearchaeales; family GW2011-AR4; genus JACPJP01. Next base: position 1,996 of record CAZTBE010000066.1, read on the forward strand.
CACGGGATTAATGCTTACATTAGCTTCTCCATTAACAAGCCTTGCAAAACCTTCATCAACATACCTAGAAGTTGTACTTCCAACACCATACAACCTTCTCAAGCCAAAACTTTTTTCAGCTTCAAAAAATAAATTTCCCTTTAATGATATATTTCCCAGAACAACAAGGTTGATTGTCCTTATCAAAGTTGCATTCAACAAATTTTGCCTGGTAGTTATTGTTGCATTCCTTATCCTTGTAAGGATTCTTGTGTCTTTGCCATTTACTGTAACATTCAAAACAGCAATATCCTCTGTTGTAGCTATTGTATTGAACTTTGCTTTTTTCTTGACGATGCCAAGCACTTCCCCAGAATATTCCTGTAAGGCTTCCTGGCTTTCATCATCATCCCCTATTTCCTCTTTTTCCATATCAGAATATTTTGCTTTTTCCTGAGAGCTTACCTGCATTATAGCTGCAAAAAATAGACTTACCACAACAAATATAAAAAACACCTTTTTTACCAGGTTATTTTTATTTGGTTTTATTTTCGTTTTATTTTCCATTTTAATCACTTATCACAATATCACTCCCTGATTTTCTTATTGTAGGCCCGGATAAATTTACAAAAGCATTTGCTGTGTTATTGACAAGAATATTACCAGAAACCTCAAGTTTTTGTTTTGGCGTGACAGTCCCAATCCCAACATTCCCTCCCTGCTCTCCTAAAATAGTATCGCTTCCAGAAGCATTCCACAAACTAGTATTTCTATCTAAAAATATAGTGCTTAAATTACCAACCCTTAACACACTTCCATTAAACCCAGAATCTCCAAAATACCTTGTTAAGTTTGTCAGTGTGAACTCGCTTTCTCTGATATTACTCATATTACTCACTCTTAAAACAGAACCATTAAACCCAGAATCTCCAAA
>CAZTBE010000067.1:0-2852 GCA_964611745.1 uncultured Methanosarcinales archaeon
GCGTTTGAGTCATCGCACGTATTTCTTTATGTCAATGGTTTTTGCTATGTATGCTGCTGCCAGCAGTTTTATTGTATCCCCAATTATGAATGGCAATACCCAGCCAACAAAAACAATGCTCCAAGGAAGTTGAGTAACAATTTTCCCTTGAACGGCGCCAAATAAATAAATTATCAATGTTCCAACAACCATTGCTAAAACAGTATCTAGGCTTACACTTTTTCTATTAATTAAAAACACTACTATACCTACTAATAGAGCTGTTACTGCTACACCTATAAATGCAAAAATATATCTTTGTATATCACTTAATAAGGAAACTAGCGGAACATAATTATTAATTTGCTTGTCCCATATTTTCATTATTTCTAAATTTAAAATTAAATCAGAAAAAATGATTAATAACAGTATAGTTAAAATAAATAGTGAACCATATTTAATCAAATTTGAAGTTTTCTTTTTATAAATTATCCATCCTATTACAAAGGCTGCTATGAAGTAGCTTATTAGATATCCCCCAGTAGGGCCTAGTACTGCTCCTATCCCAGAGCCTCCACCTGCGAATACTGGTAATCCTAAAGCTCCTACAACTACATAAAGTATCATGGATAAAGCACCATAATAAGGTCCTAGCATTGCTCCTGACATTAATACAACTAGTGTTTGTAATGTTATTGGAACTGGTGTAAAGCCTAATGGTATCTTAAAAGGCGCAACTGCTGCAGTTAATGCTGCAAACAATGCTGCAAAAATTAAGGGTTTTAAGTTAGAACCAGGTATTTTTTCAATACTCTTCTTTTTTACAGTTTTTTCCTTAGCCATTTGATCCCCTTTAGTTCTTATTCGATAATAACCAAAATATCATCTTTATTGACATTATCATTCTTTTTTACTTTAATTTCTTTTACTGTTCCTGATTTTTTTGCTGTTATGTCGTTTTCCATCTTCATTGCTATTATTTTTATTAATGACTGGCCTTCTTTTACTTTATCTCCTTTTTTTACATTTACTTCATAGATTATTCCAGGCAATGGCGATGTTATTGCTGCTTTTCCGGATTCTTCAATCTTCTCTTTTTTTACTCTGTTGAAAATAGAAGCTTCTTTGTCTTGTGTTTCTTCTACTTCGTAAACATCTCCATTACAATGAACCAGAATTTTGCCGTCATCGGTTTCCTCAACCTTGACATCATATTCCTTGCCGTCAACCTTAATTGTAAGGTCTTCCATTTTTATACTGGCATATTGCCGTGCTTTTTTGCAGGCCTTCTTTCTCTTTTTGTTGCTAACATTTCTAAACAGCTGATTAATGTTTTTCTTGTATCTTTTTTTTCTGTTATTATGTCAACTTTGCCGTGTTTTGCAGCTTCTTCTGGGTTAAGGAATTTTTCTGCGTATTCCTTTATTCTTTTTGTTTTATTTGCGTTTTTTCCTTTAAGCTCTTTTCTGTAGATTATGTCTACAGCTTGCTCTGGCCCCATTACAGCTATTTCTGCGTCTGGCCATGCTATTACCTTGTCAAAACCCATGTCTTTGCTTACTAGAGCAATATATGCACCACCATAGGCTTTTCTCATAACCAAACTTATTTTTGGAACGGTTGCTTCGGAATAAGCATAAAGAATCTTTGCACCATGCCTTATTATTCCATTATGCTCCTGGTTGACTCCTGGAAGATATCCGGTAACATCTACAAGGTTTATTATTGGTATATTGAAACTGTCGCAGAATCTTACAAATCGTGCTATTTTGTCTGAAGAATTTATGTCTAAGCAGCCTGCTAAAATCTTTGTCTGGTTAGCTACTATGCCTATTGTTTGATTGTTTAATCTTGCTAAACCTATAACAGCATTCTGAGCATATAATGGCTGTACCTCTAAGAAAGTGTTTTCATCTACTATTTCTTCTATTACTGTTTTTATATCATAAGATTTTTTTCTGTCTTTTGGTATAATATCCTTTAATCTGTTGTTTGTTCTGTTTGGTGTATCACCCGTGTTTATTATAGGAGGATTTTCCATGTTGTTTTGAGGAAGGTAGCTTAATAATAATTTTATTGTTTCAAAACAATCTTTTTCGTTTTCTGTTATGAAGCTTGCTGTACCTGATTTTTCGTTATGTGCTATAGAACCCCCCAAGTTGTTGAAGTCAATGCTTTCTCCTGTTATTGTCTTTATTACATCAGGGCCTGTTATGAACATGTAACTGATTTTTTTTGTCATGAATGTAAAATCTGTTAATGCTGGACTGTATGCTGCAATACCTGCGCATGGGCCTAAGATTATAGATATTTGAGGTATAACTCCAGATGCTAAAGTGTTGTTTTTGAAAATTTTTCCACCAATGTCTAAAGAATTTACTCCTTCCTGGATTCTTGCTCCTCCACTATCGAATAAACCAATTATTGGAGAGCCTATTTGGAGTGCATGCTCCTGGATTATGGCTATTTTTTTATTGTGAACTTCTCCCATTGAACCACCCATAAATGTAAAATCCTGGGCATAGATGCAGACTGGTTTGCTGTTGATTTTACCATAACCGGTTATTACACCATCTCCGGGTTTCTTTTTTTGTTGTAAGTCATAGTTAGTGCTTGTAAGCTCCATATCTTTGTTTATTTCTGTAAAACTATCTTTATCCAGAAGTAATTGAATACGTTCTTTAGCTGTTAATTTTCCTTTTTGATGCTGTTTTTTAACTGCTTCTTTGTCTTCTATAGAGTTATTTTTAGACATTTACTTAACCACCCAATATGCTCCAAGGTTAAGAACATGGGTTTAAAAATGTTGTGGGAAATGTGCATTGTTAAGTAAGAGGGAGCTATTTTAGCTAAAAAAATTATTTCTTCTTGAT
>CAZTBE010000068.1:0-2829 GCA_964611745.1 uncultured Methanosarcinales archaeon
CAACCTTTGTACCGATTTTAATCATATTTTCTCTCTCAATTTCCATCATACCTTAAGCTACCATATAAAAGAGGTTTTGTCAAGAGAAATCGTCATCGCTAAGTCATTGATTCTAAAGGATTTTGCAAAAAAAATGACAAGTCATTGATTTCAAAGGATTTTATTTTTATTTTTTTGTGTAGGGTGATCCGCCAGCAGACATGCCAGGGATTTGAGGATAAACGGCCGTTTCCTTGTCCGGTAACATGTAATTATCATTCCAGTTAAATGCTTCCTTTACCACATTTTCAGAAAGGCCTTTATATTTTTGATGTAGAATCTTGTCTTTTGCAGCAATAAGAATTTCAGCTTCATCAGGATGCAGTCCTTCTAGCATCTGAACGAACATCATTTCTCTTTTATTTTGAGATAAATTATAATTACCTCCCTCAATGAAGTGATAAAGCTTCCTTGCTTCGTAAGACAACATATTATGTTCTGTACCCTCTGGGGCTTCATTGCGAATGTATGGTACTTCACCATAGGGTAGAGCCCATTTGATTTTGGGGTCAAATGAGGATTTGATTACTAATCTAAGTGTATCAGAATTGTATTTCTGTAAATGATTAATCTTTTGTTTTTTGGTTTTCAGCTTAGATACTTTATCTAAGATTTCTGAAAATAGTGGTGTATAATTGTCGGCCATTAAAATTCTCCTATCGACTCGGTGAGGTTTCTTAACCTCTTTTGTATAAAATAATTTAGTAGTTTGCTACGATCTCCATATGGGGAAGAGCGATATGTTTTCAAAATTTCATCTGATAATTCTGATGGTGCAAATGTCAGATCAATCAATTTTTTATTTCGTTGATAATTTCTCTTAGTCTCTTCCGGCAATGAATCAAATGGAACTGTATCCAGTATCGATGCAATTTTTTTCTTGGTTAGGGGATGTTGTCTTAGCCCATCTGTAAAAGTATGATCAGGGGATAGAACATTGGGAATACCATCACTCATGTCTCCTTTTAGAATATGCTCTTGCAAATATCCACTAGGATTGATACCATTCACCATTTTTTTGGTAATCGGACTATATTGCTTGACATTGGGGAATCTTTGTAGTTGAATGAAATCTTTATCACCAGACAGAATCATAATTTCTTCATCATATTCAGTACAAATAGTAGCAATTATATCGTCAGCTTCAGCGCCATATATCTCTAAAAACTTATATGGCATATTCGTTTTGATTTCTTCTTTAATGGTATTTAGACATTCAAAAATAGCGTCCCAATCTTGGTTAGATTTTTCTCTATCCCTTTTACGGTTTGCTTTATATTGAGGGAAATAATCACGCCGCCAATAATGTTTAGAATCATAACATAAAACCAACTCACCAAATTCAGAAGAAAATCGTGTACGATACATACGTAAAGAGTTAAGAATCATATGCCGGACCATATTATTGTCTGGAATTGTTCTTTTACTCATGTGCAAATGCATCATTACACTTGCCACTGATATCTGATTCATATCAACTAAAATCATTTTACATTCTATGCAAGCTTTGGACCATCATCGGTTTCATCATTATTTAAATTCAGTTTCTCTACTAATGCAATAAGCTTATTAATATCCAATCTAAGTTTAATTGTCTCATGATCATCAAAAGTTTCTTCAGTTACCTTTGATATATTTTCTATAATTGATGTTAATGGATGCGGCCAGCCGTGTTCTTTATATAAAGCACTTTTAAGACATTCAATTATAAATGCAATATTTTGAAAAAAGTCTTTAGTATCAATATTTACTCCATTCTCGCCTAACGCATATATCATTTGTATAACGACCTTTTCTGACAGGTCTTCTATGAAAGCTCTCTCTTGTTGTAATTCAAATATACTGTCCTCTGGTATTTTTACTTTTTTGGTTTTCCACGGCCCCCGAAGAACATTATTTGGCATGGAATTTTTATTTTCTGATTCGTTCATTTATTGCCTCCCGTTCTTCTAAATCTTGATTAATCATTTCCTGTGTATAAACCATACCAATATCAGGATAATATGTGTTTACATCACGTTTGGGATTACCATCTTTATCATATGCCATCGCAACACAACGATAGGTAACTTTCTTTTCTTGGTATTCTCCATAAAACATATCCGTCCAATCTCCCACTTTCAAATATCGATTCATAGAACGAATATAAGCCTCATGGTTTGCTAATTTTGAAATAGAACCTTTTACTTTTTGACGGACAGCTTGACGTTCTGCTGATGCAAGTTCTTTTTGTGTTTTAATCCACACCTTAACCTTATCGGGATGAACAGGATGATCATCAGGCAAATCTCGTAATGTGGGATATATCCCACTTTGACCATAATTAGGATTTTTCTTTGCTTTTATTGCTCTTGCTTTTTCTAGACGTTTGGAAGCAGCAATCCGTTGTTTTTCAGTCATGGGTTTGCGCTTCTTTCGTGCTTTGGGTGCTTGCCACGAACTATTATCAGTCTCTACTTTAATCTTACGTTTTGTCATATCACTATTTATCTCTTAAAAACCAAACTCTTCAAGACGGTTTTGTATTTCTCTTTGTTGTCTACGTTTACCGGCTTTCTTTGCTTGTCTGCGTTTTTCACCTTTGGAAATAAAATGATCTCTTTTTCTTAATTCATTAGATATACCATCATATTGAAATCTCTTTTTAAGAACTCTTAACGCTCCATCAATATTGTTATTACGCACTGTAATTACAGCTTGGGGGGATTTTTCATGTTTCATTAGTATAATTCCTCTAATACCCACTCATTATTTTCCATACAAGCGGTGCCTCTCATCTGGCGAGTTTCT
>CAZTBE010000069.1:0-2822 GCA_964611745.1 uncultured Methanosarcinales archaeon
CAACAAAAACATACCTCACTCTAGGATTTGTCAAATAAACAAAATTAGTTATTCTATACGGAAGATTCCAGTCTAATGTCCAGGTTATGAGTTTATTTCCTTCAAGAACTGATGGTGTAAACACCGTCATTGAATTGATTTGTTTCGAAACTTTATCAACAGAATAACTATTGCATCTGAATTCTATCTTTGTTTCAGGTATTCTTGTAACTTTTGAAGTTCCTGGGCTTGCTTCAGATCCGGACAAAATAGCATCCAGATTATTTAATATCAAAGAGTTTTTAGATGTTTCAGAGATATTTTTCTGTTTTAGAATGATTCCTGTAAAAAGCGCGATTATAACAGCCCCGGCAATAAGGGCAAAGATCCAGTTGAACTGTATTTCCACAACCCCTTTTTTTGAATTCATAATAAAATTTATCCAATTAAAGTATTTAAGTTTATCTAAAGATGAGGCTTAGTAGAAAATAAAGGTAGCATCAAATTGCGAGCCTTTCTAAAAACCATTAAGCCTGACGGGGGACGTCCCTTACGGGGTGTCAGGCCTGCGAAAACACATTCAGGCGAGCAGATGCTACCCGAACGATAGTGAGATTTTCTACTGAGCCTAAAGATAATTAATGTTTTTACTTGGATTTTTTCCCTTTCTGCGATATCAATTTTAATTTGGAAAAAACATCATCTTTTGCTTTTTTAGGTGTTGGTTTTGCTCTTTTTTCTTTTTCTATAGAAATTAATTTCTTTTCTTTAGGTTTTGTTTCTTTCTTCTTGCCAAAGGCCTCAAAAAGTTTTGATCTCTTTGCTTTCTTTTGAGTCTTTCTTTTTATTATAATCTCTTTTGGTTTTTCCTTTTTTACTGGAATTTTTGAAACTGGTTTTGAAGGTGCATACCGGGGTGTAAAACTTGGCCTTATCTGTTCTTTGGATTTGCTTAAATAATAATAAGCACCATAACCTCCGGAACCTAAAATGATTATTAAAACAATAATAAAGATTAATGTTCCTAAGATTCCTTTTGGCTTAACTTCTGGGTTTGTTGGGTCTGAACCTTTATCAATTTCTTTTTTATCGCTTACACCGTCTCCGTCACTGTCAGCCTCATAAGGCTCTGTTCCATAAGTAAACTCTTGTGCATTAGTCAAGCCATCCTCATCAAAATCCAGATCAGCATCTGATGGGTCAAACGGATCCAAACCATGTTCTAATTCCCATTTATCTGGAATTCCGTCATTATCACTATCTTTTTCTATCAATGCCCCGCCACCTGGTCTTGTTTCTGAGCATGTTTGGAGAGAGCATGAAAGTCCAGATTCACAATCTGCATCTACGTCGCAATTTTTTCCTATTTGACATTTTCTTGGGCAGGCTCCTCCGCAATCTATAGCTGATTCTGTCCCACTTAAAAATCCGTCATTGCATGTGCTTATATCCCGACATACACCAAAAGAGCAAAAGTCAGTTGCGCAATCTGAATTCGAATGGCATTTTTCATCATCACCACATTTTGGGCAAAGATTGCCTCCGCAATCTGTATCTGACTCGCCTTGGTTTTTTTCTTCATCATCGCAAGAAGCCTCTGTACATTTATTGTTAGCACAATAACGGCTTTCACAGTCAGAGTTATCTGAACAAGCACTATTAATTGCGCATGTTCCATCATGTACGCATGCGTCAGTTATTAATGCTGCTATATTTGCCTTATCAGGAGTACTATCTGTTTCTCTATCATTTGTAATTAGTTGCAGGATATAAGATCCAGCTTTATCTGGTGTAAACTTTGGATTCCGAATATTTGGATTTGATAATGTTGCTGCGCTTCCTTCTGGACCGGTGATTGACCATCTAAATGTTATAGAATCTCCATCAGGGTCTGAGCCAGAGCCCTGCAGCTCAATTTCGTCTCCTATCTCTACAAATCTGTCAGGGCCAGCATCTGCTCTTGGTCTGTGATTGTCAGGTGATGGGGTTTTTGCAACATAGGTTACTTTACATTCATCACTGTCTAATTTGCCATCATTAACAGTTAATATATAAATATAATCTCCTTCTTTGTCTGGCTCAAATGTAGGGTCTGGAACATCATTATCTGAAAGAAGAGTCTCACTATCTTCAGGCTTCTCATCCACAATCCACAAATAGGTTAAAGAGTCATGATCAGGATCTGAGCCTGTGCCTGATAATGTAACTGTTCTATCAACTCTTATAGTTTTTGGCTGACCTGCGTCCGCTGAAGGTGCCCTATTTTGTTCGGAAGTTGATGCTTTTATTGTTACCTCGGCAGTTTCGCTGTTCTCTTTTTCATCATTAACTATTAAAACAAAGGTGTAGTCACCTACTAAATCCGGCGTGAATTTAGGGCTCTGTGTAACTGGGTTTGATAAGAATGCACCACTATCAGTAGGTGAGCTTTTTAGTGACCACATATAAATTAAGTCGTCTTCATCTTCATCAGAGCCAAATCCTGCCAATGTCACTTCCTCATCAACATTAACATTTCTTTCACAACCAGCATACGCAACAGGCCGGTTATTGTCCGAATCATCTTCTATAGCAGTAATAACTACCTCTGATCTCTCGCTAGATAATTCTCCATCATGTGTTACCAAGCTAAATTTGTAAGGGCCTTCTCTGGCTGGAGTAAACTTAGGTGTGGGGGTATTAGGATTAGAAAGACTTGCTGTAGAACCTCCTGGCTTGTCTATCAACACCCATTCAAATGTTATGGAATCTTTATCCGGATCTGAGGCTGTACCGAGAAGTGTTGTCTCTTCACCTACCTCTACATTTACATCCGGACCTGCATTTGCAGATGGTTTTCTATT
>CAZTBE010000070.1:0-2741 GCA_964611745.1 uncultured Methanosarcinales archaeon
AGAGATTATTAGTTATGTTTGCATCTCCAACTACATGGAGTTGATGCGTTGGACTCGTTGTTCCAATCCCAACACTAGCAGTACTGTCATTCAAATAAACATTACTCCCAGTAGAATTCCAAACAGAAGTACTAGAAGTTATCCCAGTCAAAGAGCCACCACTACCAATAAATGTAGTTGCTTGAACAGTCCCAGAAACATTCAAGCTGTCAGTTATATTAACAGTCCCTACAACTACCAGAGTTTGCAGTGGACTAGCAGTCCCAATCCCGACATTGCCTTCTACTAATAATCCATTACTTGGAGCAGTATTAGTTCCTGAATAAGTTGCCCCTATAACTGCTGCTCCTTCTACATCTAACACATTTTGAGGACTAGCAGTCCCAATCCCCACTTTATTTGTTGCATCTATTAACCTGACTACTGATCCATCATCAACCCAGCCAGAAGAAACTGCATTAGGACCAACTCCATCAGTTCCTACCAAATCTCCACCAATATTTAATCCCCCAAAAAAACTGTGATTTCCAGATACACTAAAATTTCCAATTACGCTTAATGTTTCTGTTGGATTAGTTGTTCCAATCCCAACCTTCCCTAAACTAGTTATCCTCATTAATTCATCTCCAGAATCGTTAAAGAGAGAAATATTACCATTTCTGGATACAATGTTATTAGTTGTTATATTATCGGTATTAATAGTAATATCACCAAGATAAGAAACTCCTGTAACATTTAAATCACCAATGACTGTTAAGGTATGTGATGGACTTGCAGTTCCAATACCCGTCCTATTATTAGTTGAATCAACAAAGAATGTAATACCTCCATGAGCAGAATTATTAATACTTAAATTACCCATAACAACTAGTTTTTCTGTTGGTGTTATTGTCCCCATACCAACAAGACCGCCTGAATCTACAAACATTCTTGCAGTATTACTTGTTTTTATGCTTAAAGATGTTGAATTTATTATTAAAGCCCCATCATACCTCAACTCCTCAAAACCCTGGATTCTGATGGAATATGCTACAGAAGCTAGTAAAATAAACATAAGTCCATACAAAATAAAATTCTTTATTCTAGTTTTCATTCAAATAACCCACATATATGTATTTCCGATAATTTTTATTTAGTCGAATTTTGTTGATTTGCATTTTTTGATTTTTATTAATTGATTTTTTATTATTAAATTGTAATTTTTTATTTTGTTTAATTTTCATTGTGATTATTTTATATTGAATTTTTTTAATTTTTATTTCCATCTCAAAGAGCCTTCTTTACCTCCTTAATCCTCTCATCCAATTCTTTCGGCCAAAAAGCCTTAAGCTTCTCTGGAGTCTTGAAAACAGATAAATCATATTTCTGTGGGATGTCTCTGAGAGTCTGTTTCTCATCTTCAAGTTCCTGCGCACGCACGGTATCACCATGGGCTAAGGCTGTTTGCAGATGACGGTCTAATCCACGTTTTTCAAACTCTACATTACGAACCTTACGGATATGGTCCATGTGGATGACGCGAGCCCTGGGCATGTTGACCTTACAGCCGTTATCCCACTCCCAGCAGTCGAAGAAGTAATCATTTTCCTCATTAACAATCCCGCCTGGTAGATCGCTTTCGTCCACAACCCAATGAAGTCCTATCGTAGGGAAATCGGCATCGGTAAATTGCGAATTATTAGCCAAGAATTTTTTCACGCAACGAGCGCGCTCACTTCTGGTTTCACAGGGAATGACACCAACCTCTTTGTTTCGCGCTATGACCTGCTGGATTACTGCATCCTCGGTTCCAAGCTCTTCCAGCAGAGCCCAATTAGGGCTGATACGCCGAAGGTTAAAGGGCGGGTTTGTGTTTTTTACTAGGATGTATTTCATTTTAGGTAAAGTCTCCAAAGATTGCAAAATGGATTACAGTGTCAGCAGCAGTCTGGTCGCTAGTCCACTCCCCGTATGTTTTGAAAGTTCCGGCAGCGTGGCTGTCGACTGAAGAAAATTGGTCACGGTTACGTGATGTACAAAAGGATGTATATGTCCCATCTGTGAGGTCTGTAGCAATCGTAATGGTGTAGATTCCTGTGGAATCCTTAGCTGTGCTTGTAAGGTTATAAGTAAGCCCTTGGGCACCCCCACCAGCGGCATGAGCACCGTAACACTTAGTAACTCCTCGTGCGTACTTAATTAGATCAGGCGCCACATATGTGTCCTCGTCGGTCTCAGCTTCCAAGGCAGCTTGGTCGGCTTGGGATGGAGCAGCCGCAGCCTGAGATGTCTCATCCGCAAAATTAACATTCTGAACAGCTCCAGTTATTTTCGAAAAAGCAGCAATACCTATGCCTGCAATTAAACCTAAAATACCTTTCCTGATAAACTGCCTTTTCCTGATGTCATGTGTTACTCCTTTTGTTAATCCTATACTGCTTCTCTGTCCAATAATTTTATTTTGCAGCTCTTGGATTTTTTTTTGTTCCACCTTATTTTCCATTAGGTTAATTTTTATTATTTCTTTTTCACTTTCATATATTTTCCTTATTGATTCCATTTTCCGATTTTCCAACTTTTTTGATTTCATTATTATCATCTCAAACCTATCAAAACATTAATTTTGCATTCTACAACGGAGTTGTTACCGGAAACCGAGTCATTTTTGTCTGTTGGTTTCCGAGTATCTTCATAACAAGCTTCCATAGCTTTGCCAATTATAGCTCCAAAATCATTTATAGTTGCTTTTTCTGCATAGCCTT
>CAZTBE010000071.1:0-2703 GCA_964611745.1 uncultured Methanosarcinales archaeon
TTTTATTTATCTCTCCCTCGTTTTCCTTTATCATTGCGATTAACAATTTAGCTACAATAATCTGCTGTTTTGTAGCAAATATAACCTCAAATATATCTTCAGGTAGGTTAAACCTGTCAAATAATATTACCATATAGTCTTAGTAAGTAGAACTATTATATAAATGTTACGTTTTTGTATACTAGTTTAGGAATTAGTATGCCTGTTAAAAATATTTTTAAACTAATACAAAATCCTATAACAAATTATGATACCTTCAGAACCATTTCATGAATATATGCGACAATTTGCGCATACTATCCAAGAGACAGAAGGAAGAAAAAAAATAGCCGATATAGGTTTTCAAATACCACTTGACGTTTTTATTAGGGAATATTATCCTTTTGGAGTTGAATATCTTGAAAGTTCAGATGAATTAGGTGATGGTGATTGCAAAAAATGGGTACATGATCAAGTAGATCTATCTTATAATAGAAGGTGGAGGGGTGATAGAGCAAGAATACTTGAAGGAGTAAATCCTGATTTAAAGCCTACACACGAACTAAGTGAAGGCAATCTTGTAGCATATTTTGATAAACTTGAAAATGTTTCCTATGGTCATTGGGGTGTATGTGTAATTAAAGAGGGTTCACTTTTGGTTGAATCAAGATGGGGGGGCGGTGGTGATTTATTCAGGCATCCGCTTGAGACTCTTCCACATAAGTACGGTAATTTTGTAGAATTCCTTGAGGTAATTAAATGATGGAGCTGAATATAATCCTTAGACTATCAAATTATTCATGATGTTGGTTATTTTTAAAAAACTTTTGAATCCTCTTATCATACATCTTGCTTATCTTAAAACCCATGTCTTCAGGCAAACACCTTAAGTAATTCTGCCACGCAAACCTTTCATCTAAAAACACAATAACCCCTCTGTCTGTCTCTGACCTTATGCACCTTCCTGCATTTTGCAGACATTTAGTTATAGCTGGGAAAATATATCCATAATCAAAGCCATTACTATACTTTTCCTCATAATAATCAATCAATTCTTTAGTTTCCAAATCCGGTTTCTCCAAAGGCAGCCCAACAATAACAACACCTTTAAGAAAATCTCCAGGCAAATCTATGCCTTCTCCAAAATTTCCTGTTGAAACAGCTAATAAAACAGAACCTTTATCCTTATTTTCCTTGAATTCTTCCAATATTCCTTCTTTTTCTTCCTTGCTCAGGTTTGGTTTTTCTATTATAAATTTTTTAGAGCTAATATTGTATAAATTTTTGTAAACCTTATCCCTCAAATCATAACTTGGAAAAAATAATAATGTATTGCCGGGAATGTTATCAACAATTTTATTGCATACAGCAGCAATTTTCATATATTCCTCATTATTTCTTCTTGTAAACTTTGTTGTTGTCTCTGGAACAATCAAGCACAACCTATTATCTTTAGGAAACGGATTTTCATAAACTTTTTCCTCTGCATCATTAAACCCTAAAATATCCTTATACATGAATGTAGGAGTTAAAGTTCCGGACATGATTATTGTACAATAACTTCTCTCAATTACATCTTTTGTAATCAAAGAAGGATCTAAACATCTATAATTCAAAATTAAATTATTATCAAAATTTTTTTTAAGTATCCTTGCAAAGCCGTTATCATCATTAATCCAAGCCTCAAGGAATTTACCTATACTGCCGACATAGCTTTGTTTCTGCTTTTCCCTTATCAAATCACCGGTAAAATTAAGTTCTGAAATAAACTCCTCATATTTTCCCAGTTCATTAATCTTATCAACAAACTCATACTTCCTGATTAATTTCTCTTCCTTATTGAAGTTTAAATCAAAGCTTAATTCATCAAAAACTTCTTTTAAATTTTTTAAAATAGGAAGTACATTGAAAAATTCAAACTTATTTGCTTCTTTAATAGCCCTGTCAATGATAAAAGTTGAAAGCTTTGCAGTTAGCAGTTCTCTGGCTCTTGCAGGCAGATTATGGCCCTCATCAATTATGATTATAGAATTTTCCAGTTGTTTGTTTGCCTTTGAAAACAATCCATCCCTGATATCAGGATTAAAGATATAGTTGTAGTCAGCAATAATTACCTTGGCATCCTTTGCCAATAAAGAAACCATCTCATACGGGCAAAGCTTTGGTTTTCTGCAATTATCTATTAAATCCCCAACATGCATCGGACCTAAAACCTTTAAATCATTTAATTCATTTTCAGCAACAATAGTTGGCCTCATTGACTTCTTCCTTGTATTTGAATAAAACTCGCATTGGTCATCATCCCTTAACTTCTTGCAGTAATCAACGAAATCCCCGGAATTTAAAGCCTCTATTTCCTGCAAACACATCCATTTCTTTCCAATAATATCAGCAACATTAAAATCATTATCATCAACGGAGTTGGTACCTGACTTTGTCCGAGTATATTTTTTCTTAATCTGTTTTAATGTATCTATTGCAATTTTATGCTGTGTCTGCCTTGATGTAAGAAAAAAGATAGTAATATCCTTGCCTATAGCATAACTCAAAGCAGGAGCCAAAACACTAACTGTCTTACCTATGCCAGTAGGAGCATGAATTATAATATTTTTTTTATTTTTTATTGCACCATGCACATCATTGAGCATAACATCCTGTATCTTCCTTATCTTATCATGCGGAAAAAGAATTTCATCCATTTTTTGGAGTATACTATTTTTATTT
>CAZTBE010000072.1:0-2632 GCA_964611745.1 uncultured Methanosarcinales archaeon
AAAAAAAGATGAAATTGCACAAACAATTACAAAAGAAATGGGAAAGCCAATTTCTATGTCGGTTAATGAGCCATTGGAAACAATAAGTAAAATAAATTTTTATTCAAAAAATATAAAAGAATTTCTTAAGGAAGAAGTTGTTTTTGAAGATGAAGATGAAAAAGATATTTTAGTGTATGAGCCATTAGGAGTTGTTGCTATTATTACTCCATGGAATTTCCCAATAGCAACAGTTTTTGCTCCGTTAATCCCAGCATTGCTATGCGGAAACACAATAGTTTTAAAACCATCAGAGCAAACATTAATAGTTAGTAAAAAAATTAAGGATTTATTTTCTGAGTTAGAAAAAAGCGGTTTTCCAAAACATGTTTTTAATTTAATTTTAGGTGGAAAAGAAACTGGCAAACAATTAGTGCAGCAAGATGTTGATATGGTAACATTCACTGGCTCTACTAGAGCAGGAAAGGAAATAATGAAAGATTCTGCTGATAAAATACATAAACTTTTATTGGAAATGGGAGGCAAAGACCCTGCTATTGTCTGCAGTGACGCAGACATAGATTATGCTGCCAAAAGTATTATCAGGAACGCTTGCAAAAATACCGGCCAGGTTTGTTGCGCTATTGAAAGAGTTTATGTTGAATCTGATGTTTATGATGAGTTTGTAAAAAAAGCAGCTGAAGAAGCTAAAACAATTAAAGTGGGTAATCCAGAAAAGCCTGAAACAGAAATGGGACCATTTGTTGCAAAATTCCAGGAAGACATTTGTATTGACCATGTAAATGATGCCAAGCAAAAAGGAGCTAAGGTTAATTATGGAGGAAATAAAATTAATAATAAAGGATATTTTTTTGAGCCAACAATAATTACTGATGTAAACCCTAATATGAAAGTCATGACAGATGAAACTTTCGGTCCAGTTGTTCCAATTATGAAAGTTAATTCACTGGAAGAAGCAATAAGATATTCTAACGATAGCGTTTATGGTTTAGCAGGCTCTGCTTGGACAAAAAATATTGAAAAAGGCAATAAAATAGCAAGACAACTGCAAGTTGGAGTTGCAGGTGTTAATGCACATGGCGGCGGAGCACAAGGAAGCGCGTGGGGCGGTGCAAAGTTAAGCGGCTTAGGAAGACTGGGAACCAAAGAAGGCACTCATGAGTTTACGAATGTTAAGACTTTGAGGATAAGAAAATAATTAAAAACCACATCCCTTCTTTAGTTCATATAACTTAAGTCAGATGCCAATGGAAATATATTTTCAGCTTCCAGAATTTTATTTTTATTGTACTTATTAGGATTAACACTTACATCTTAACAAATTGAGATTTTATCTGCTTTAAAGAAGTAAGTGATACAACCTTAGCAAATCCGTATTTCTTTGTTGCTGCTTTAACAAATGCATAGTAATCATCTATGTCTTTGCTTCTTAACTTTATTATTAGCTCATAGTCTCCAGTAACGATATCAACACTCTCAATTCTTGAATCTTTGGATAGGGCATCTGCGACTTCTTCAGGCTCTCCGTATTTATCCTGATTTATCGCGGCCAAAATATAAGTGCAATGCCCCATATCCAGTTTTTTATAATCCAAAACTGCAGCGTACGATTTTATTTTTCCCTCTTTTTCCAGCTTTTTGATATTATAGTGGATAGTTGTGGAAGGTTCTTTGAGAATTTTTGCAATTCTAGCTATTTGTGGTGTGCAAAAACCGCTTTTGAACAGCTCTATTAGTTTTGGCTCTATGTTCTTCATTTAATTGAATAATATTCAACTATTTATAAGTTTATTTGTCAAAATTCGAATATTATTCAGTTATATATATTAACATGATGGTTATTCCTTAGTAGTAACTACTATGGAGGTATTAAAATGACGATGATGTATAATATATTAAGAAATAATATGGGTTCAGATGTTGGAGCTATAGCTCAAACATTAATGGATAATTTACCTGTTAATGCAAGAGTCGAAATTAAAGAGGGTGTTCCAAAGGCTACGATATCTAATAATCGAACAATCGACATTTCTCAGGATCGAATTGACACAACTATTGGATATATGGAACGTTTGGGCTATGAAGTAAGGTCTGAGGATAATGGCTTCGCTGTATTTGATAGTAAGGGTGTTTTACAGGCTAGAGCTGATATTAAAAATAAGCAATTTGAGTTCTATGCTAACGAAGGTGCAGACCCTCGATATTTAACTGGTCTTGCTTTTCTTTATGGTAGTATAGTCGAATCAAATGGTTCTGCATTGAGGTCCTATCTCCAAAGAAGAGAAGTCATGGGTGAAGAAGCATTTAATGCAAGATTGGAAAAAAGTAATGCGGATTTGCATAAGTTGGTGGAATCACTAAAAAAACCGATAAGACTCCCACCAGAGGATCTAGCTCTTTTCCAACTACCTGAGGATGAATAACTTTTTAATAGAACTAGTTATTTATATTTTTTTATTTTTTTCTTCTATACAGATCTAACTAATTTATTTTCAACCCTTTATAACCTTACTAACTTCCTTTTTCTTCTCTTCCATCAACTCCTTAGAATCAGCCTCCAAATTTAACCGAAGCAACGGTTCAGTATTTGAAGGACGGACATTGAACCACCAGTCATCAAAATAAATGCTTA